>CACYCD010000272.1 GCA_902772755.1 uncultured Ruminococcus sp. | reverse complement strand
TTATGAAGCTGGAAAACAAGGTCGCCGTTGTAACGGGCGGTTCAAGAGGAATAGGTTTTGCAACCTGCAAGAAGCTCGCTTCCGAGGGTGCGGTGATCATCATCACCGATATCTGTGACGAGGCAGTCGCAGCCCCTGCGGTCAAGGAGCTGGAGGAGATGGGTGCAAGGGTAAAGTTTTATCAGAGCAACGTAGCTGATTTTAAATCCGCCTGTGAAACAGTTGACGCAATTATTGCGGAGTTCGGCGGAATAGATATTCTTGTAAACAACGCAGGCATCGTCCGTGACAAGCTCATCTTAAAGATGGAGGAGTCCGACTTTGACGCTGTAATAGATGTCAACCTCAAGGGCACCTACAATATGATCAAGGCTACCTACAAGCAGTTTATGAAGAGAAGAAGCGGAAGGATAATCTCGCTTGCGTCTGTTGTGGGAATCACAGGCAATGCAGGTCAGGCAAACTATTCCGCATCTAAGGCAGGCATCATAGGTCTTACCAAATCGGTGGCAAGAGAGCTTGGTGCAAGAAATGTGACGGTAAATGCAGTAGCACCCGGCTACATTGCAACCGATATGACGAATGCCCTCAGCGACAAGGTCAAAGAGAGCATAGATGCAGGCATACCGATGAGAAGAAGAGGCAAGCCCGAGGACGTTGCCAATGCCATCTGCTTCCTCGCCTCCGATGATGCTTCATACATCACGGGCGAGGTCATAAAGGTAGACGGCGGTATGGCTATGTAATTAAGTGCAGGAAGGTAACATAAATGAGAAGAGTAGCAGTAACGGGTCTCGGAGCGGTAACTCCCGTGGGAAATGATGTACCAACGATTTGGGAAAATCTGATAAACGGCGTTTGCGGAATAGATTTTATTCCCGAGGAGCGTTTCAGCACCGATGATCTGAAGGTCAAAATAGCAGGTCTGGTCAAGGACTTTGACCCGACAAAGTATTTTGAGAAAAAAGAAGTCAGAAAGAACGATCTTTGCACACAGTTTGCAGTTGCAGCCGCAGCTGAGGCAGTGGAGGACAGCGGAATACTCGGCAAGATAGAGCCGGAACGCTTTGGCGTTTATGTCGGTTCGGGCATAGGCGGACTGCAGAGCTTTTACAACAATTCGGTAAACCTCGAAAATTCGGGTCCCAAAAAGGTCAGTCCGTTCTTTATACCGATGATGATATCCAATATGCCCTCCGGCACGATCGCAATAAAGTACAAGGCAAAGGGTCCCTGCGTTCCGATAGTCACAGCCTGTGCCACGGGTGCTCACGCAATAGGCGAGGCATTCCACGCTATCAGGCACGGCTACTGCGATGCTGTTATCGCAGGCGGTACGGAGGCTGCCGTGTCAAGGCTTGCCGTTGCAGGCTTTGCAAATATGAAGGCACTCACCACAAAGAACGATCCCAAAAATTCCTCTATCCCCTTTGACAAAAACCGTGACGGCTTTGTAATGGGTGAGGGCGGTGCCTGCATTATCCTTGAGGAATATGAGCATGCCAAGGCAAGAGGTGCCAAGATTTACGCAGAGCTGGCAGGCTACGGAAATTCCTGCGATGCAAACCACATCACAGCCCCCGATGCCACCGCACAGGTACCTGCAAATGCCATTATCGCCGCAATGCAGGAGGCAGGCGTTACGGGCGATGAGGAATGGTACTGGAACGCCCACGGAACATCTACCCACCTCAACGACCTCACCGAAACAAAGGCTATAAAAATCGCTCTGGGCGATAACGCCTACAGAGTGAATGTTTCTTCCACAAAGAGTATGACAGGTCACCTCTTTGGTGCTACGGGTGCGTTGGAAGCCATTGTCAGTGTGCTGACGCTCAAAAACGGCATAATTCCTCCCACGATCAACCTCAATGAGCCTGACGAGGAATGTGACCTCAACTACACACCGCACAAGGCCGTTGAAAGAAAGGTCAATGTAGCCGCCTCCACAAACTTAGGCTTCGGCGGACACAATGCCTGTCTGATATTCAAGAAGGCTGAGGAGGAATAATAATGCAGGTTTTTAAGCTGAAAAAATTTGACCTTGACGATGTAAAAAGACTTATAGAAATAGCCAAAGAAAACGATCTGGCTGTGCTTGAAATAGAGTCAAAAAAAGGCAGAAGAATACGCATAGAAACAAAGCCCTCCGGCGGACAGCAGGTTACATACATGGCAGGCGGACAGACTCCGCCCACTGTGATGCCGGCATACGTTCCGCCGCTTCCGCCCGTTCAGCCGGTGACTCAGACTGTCGAGCCTGCCCCCGTGCAGGCAAGACCGGCAGAAAAGTCGGAAGCTCCCAAAAAGCCGGCAAAGACAATTGATGCACCGATGGTCGGTGTGTTCTACAAAGCTCCTGCCCCCGATGCAGACCCATACGTGAAGGTAGGTCAGCACATCTCAAAGGGAGATATCATTTGCATCATTGAGGCTATGAAGCTGATGAATGAGATCAAGGCAGAGGAGGACGGCGTGATCGCCGATATCCTTGTTAAAGACGGAGAGATCGTCGAGTTCGGCAAGCCGATGTTTGCACTAAAATAATTTGGTTTTGGGTGATATATATGAACCGTGAAGAAATAATGCAGATAATTCCTCACCGTGACAATATGCTGCTTGTTGAAGAAGCAGAAAAAATTGACGAGAATACCGCTAAGGGCAAGTATACCGTCAAGGGAGATGAGTTCTTCCTCAAGGGTCACTTTCCCGGCAATCCCGTTGTTCCCGGTGTTATCCTGTGTGAAATGATGGGTCAGGCAAGCTGTGTTCTGCTTGCAGACAAGGTAAAGGGAGGTACTCCGTATTTTACCAAGCTCGATAATGTTAAATTCAAGAAGCCTGTGCTGCCCGGCGATACCTTTGAGACCGTGGCTACTGTCACCAAGATCAGAGAGCCGTTCTATTTTATCAGCACCAAGGGCTATGTAAACGGCAAGCTGCACGTTCAGGCTGATATGTCCTTTGCGGTGGTTCAGGATAAATGATACCCCTGAATAACCGAAGGATTGGAGAATAAATATGTTTTCAAAAATTTTGATCGCAAACCGTGGCGAGATCGCAGTGAGGATAATTCGTGCCTGCCGTGAAATGGGCATAAGCACAGTGGCTGTCTACAGCGAGGCGGACAAAACAGCCCTGCACGTTTCTTTGGCTGATGAGGCATACTGCGTGGGTCCTGCACAGGTGGGCGAGAGCTATCTGAATATGCTTTCAATTCTTACAATAGCTGTCTACTCGGGAGCTCAGGCTATCCACCCGGGCTACGGTCTGCTGTCCGAAAATGCCAAGTTCGTTGCCCTGTGCGAGCAGTGCAACATAACCTTTATCGGTCCGTCCTCCGCTATGATAAGCTCCCTTGGCGACAAGGATAAAGCCAGAAAAACCATGCAGGCGGCAGGCGTACCCGTTACGCCCGGCACGGAAGTGATACAGGACGAGAAAAAAGCTATGGAAGCCGCAGGAAGGATAGGCTATCCTATCCTGATAAAAGCACGCTCGGGCGGCGGCGGACGTGGTATCCGCCTTGTTGAGCGTGAAGAGGATTTTCTCAATGCGTTCAGAAGTGCTTCAAGCGAGGCTGCCGCTGCTTTCGGTGACAGCGGTTGCTATATAGAAAAATTCCTTCACCCTGTCAAGCATATAGAAATGCAGCTCCTCTGCGACAAGCACGGCAATGTGCTGTGTCTGGGAGAGAGGGAGTGCTCCGTTCAGCGTAAAAATCAAAAGCTGATAGAAGAAAGCCCCAGTCCGTCGATCACTCCCGAAATAAGAAAAAATATGATGGACGCCGCTGTCAAGGCAGCCAAGGCTGTGAACTACAATTCTGTCGGAACGGTGGAGTTTTTGCTGGACAAGGATAAAAACTTCTACTTTATGGAGATGAACACCAGACTGCAGGTAGAACACGGCGTTACCGAGATGGTCACGGGCTTGGATCTTGTGCAGTGGCAGATAAGGGTCGCCGCAGGTGCAAAGCTCAACAGGACGCAGGACAAGGTGTTCTTCCACGGTCACGTTATAGAGTGCCGTATAAATGCGGAAAATCCCGACAAAAACTATCTGCCCTCCTGCGGACGCATCACACATCTGCACATTCCCGGTGGGTCGTTTGTAAGGTTTGATACGGCGATTTACCAAAATTATGTAATTCCACCATTTTATGACAGTATGGTGGGCAAGGTGATAGTTCAGGGCAGAAGCCGTGAGCTTGCTATCCGCAAAATGAAAATGGCTCTGTCGGAGCTGTCCATCGGCGGAATAGAGCATAACAGGAATTTTCAGGTAGAGATCCTCT
>CACYCD010000271.1 GCA_902772755.1 uncultured Ruminococcus sp. | reverse complement strand
CTTAAAGCAACTGTTTCACCGAGCAATGCCACCAACAAGGCTGTAAAGTGGGCAACCTCCAAAAAGAGCGTAGCCACAGTATCCGCCGCCGGCAAGGTAACAGCCAAAGCTAAGGGCAGTGCAAACATCACAGCTACCGCAAAGGACGGCTCAAAGAAGTCCGCAAAGTGCGTTGTGACTGTAAAACAGCCCGTTAAAAAGATCACCGCACCCAAATCCGTTAAGATCAAGAAGGGTGCTTCCAAAAAGGTGAAGATAACAGTTTCACCGAGCAACGCCAATAATACCGCCTGCACACTGAAAGCCTCAAACAAGAACATCAAGCTCAGTGCAAAGACGATCAAGAAGTCTGCCACCGTCAAGATCACAGGCGTAAAGAAGGGTAGCTCCAAGGTGACCGTAACTGCCAAGGACGGCTCCAAGAAAAAAGCCGTCATCAAGGTGACAGTGAAATAATGGCTGAAAAAGATACTTCGACAAAAACCTTGGAATCATTTCCCGATGTGTTTGCCGATATCGTAAACGGATTTCTGTTCAATGGGGAACAGGTTCTTCTTCCCGAAGAGCTTGTTCCCGCAGATACCTACTCACAGTACAAGGTCGATAAGGATATCCATATCCAGGAAAGAGATGTTTCAAAAATCTGGAGAAACAGCAGTATCAATATTGCACTGATAGGAATTGAAAACCAAGCTGCTCCGGACAGATTTATGCCGATGCGTGTGATAAGCTATGACGGAGCTTCATACAGAAATCAGCTGAGAAAATCCGACGGCAAAAACAAAACAGGCTTGCATTATCCCGTTATCACACTTGTTCTGTATTTTGGTTCTCAAAAATGGAACTACGCCACCGACCTGCACAGCTGTCTTGATATCCCCGAAAAACTGAAACCCTTTGTCAGTAATTATCAGATGAATTTCTTTGATATGTCAAAGCTGGTTGGAGCTGATACAGACAAATTCAGAAGCGATTTCAAAAATATCGTAGATTTTTATGCCACTGCCAACGCAGGCAAAGAATACATCCCATCCGATACTTCACTTGCACATTCTCAGGAAGTAGCAGATTTTTTCCGAGTATTCCACGGAGATGAAACCTTTGCAACAGCATATAATGAATTAAGAAGGAAGGAGAGTGTTTCCATGAGTGATTTATTAAAATATTATTTTGGCGATAAATTAGAGGCCGGTAAAGCAGAAGCAAGAGCTGAAGGAAAAGCTGAAGGTTTAGCCAAGGGAGAAAAAAAGACTGTTGAAATCCTTGCCGGATTGGTTCGTGACGGGATACTTTCCGTTTCTGAAGCAGCAAAGCGTATCGGAATGAGTGTAGACGAGTTTTGCAAAAAATCCAAGCTCACACCCGAAAACTAGAGCTTGTCAAAAAACATCAAAAACCGGCTGTGAGGAGGTTTTCTCTTCACAGCCGGTTTGTTTGATTATATTACAGAACTCTCACTCTGATTATTCCGTCGGTTTTGATGTCGGTGTTTGCGGCGTTGTCTATTATTATGTAGGCGTAGTTGCCTCTTGTTGCACAGGCTGCGTCTGTTGAGCCTGCGGCGGCTTTGATGGCTTCTGTGTCTGCGTCTGCCTTAGCGATCACGCAGACTCTTGTGCCACCGGTCTTTTCCTTGCTGAGGTTGGGGAGGTTTACGGAATTTACGATATTTCCGTTTTCAAGATAATCCTTTACCTCGCTTGCTGCCATAATTGCACAGTTGTCCTCGCTTTCGGGAGTAGATGCACCGAGGTGGGGCATTGCGATAACTCCGTCCTCGCAGAGGATATCATCTGTTGCAAAGTCTGTGACATAGGCACTCATCTTTCCGCTTTTGAGAGCGGAGAGGATATCTGCGGAATTTACCAGACCGTCACGGCTGTAGTTAAGCACACGCACGCCGTCCTTCATCTTTGCGATGGTTTCGGCATTTATCATACCCTTTGTTTCGCTGTTGAGCGGAACATGGATAGTGATGTAATCAGCAACGGCATAAACCTCGTCATTTGTTTCAACAACGGTGCAGTCCGTGAGCTTTGCCTTGTTTGCTTCGCTGAGGAAGGGATCACAGCCAACTACCTTCATTCCGAGAGCAGCAGCGGCATTTGCTACCTTGATGCCGATAGCACCCAAGCCGACCACGCCGAGGGTCTTGCCGAGGATCTCGGGACCTGCAAAATTCGACTTGCCCTTCTCTACCATTTTGCCGACCTGATCGCCGTTGCCCTTGAGGGTCTTTGCCCACTCGATACCGGCAGCGATCTTTCTTGACGACATAAACAGTCCTGCGATCACCAACTCTTTAACTGCGTTAGCATTTGCTCCGGGGGAGTTGAACACAACTATACCCTTTTCCGCACAGTCATTGATCGGGATATTGTTTACGCCTGCACCTGCTCTTGCGATGGCAAGCAGGGTAGAGGGCATTTCCATCTCGTGCATTGAAGCAGAACGGACAAGTACTGCCTCGGGTGCTGTGCAGTTGTCGGATACTGCATAATTCTCTCCAAGAACATCAGTTCCGCACTTTGCTATCTTATTTAAAGTAAGTACGTTAAACATCTCTATTCTTCTTTCTATATATACTGTAGATCAAGCGTTTTCGGCTTCAAATTTCTTCATAAACTCTACGAGCTTTTCAACGCCCTCATAGGGCATAGCGTTGTAGATGGAAGCTCTCATACCGCCGACTGAGCGATGACCCTTCAGGTTTACGAAGCCTGCTGCTGCGGCTTCTGCCACAAACTTAGCGTCAAGGTCCTTGTCGCCTGTTACGAAGGGAACGTTCATAAGGCTTCTGTCCTCGGGAACGACTGTACCCTTGAACATTTTTGAGCTGTCAAGGAAGTTATAGAGAAGCTTTGCCTTCTTCTCGTTAAGCTCCTTCATTTTGTCAAGACCGCCGATCTCGTTCTTGATCCACTCAAGCACAAGCTTTGCTATATAAATAGTATAGCAGGGGGGAGTGTTGTAGAGGGAGTCTGCCTTTGCGTGTGTTTCATAGTTGAACATTGTGGGGGTGATATCCATAGCATTGCCGATGAGATCCTCACGAATGATAACTATTGTAAGACCTGCGGGAGCAAGGTTCTTTTGAGCACCTGCAATAAGACAGCCGAACTTGCTTACATCTATCGGCTCTGACATCAGGCAGGAAGAAATGTCTGCAACCAGCGGAACATCGCCTGTGTCGGGCAGCTCATGATAAACTGTGCCGTAGATGGTGTTGTTCATACAGATATAGAAGTAGTCAGCGTCAGGTGTGAAGGTGGACTTGTCGAGCTTGGGAATGTAAGAGAAGGTCTTATCCTCGGAAGAAGCAACCACATTTACCTCACCGTATCTCTTTGCTTCCTGGTAAGCCTTTTTTGCCCACTGACCTGTGATAACATAGTCAGCCTTGCCGTTCTTTGTCATAAGGTTCATGGGAACCATTGTGAACTGTGAAGAACAGCCGCCCTGTAATAAAAGCACCTTGTAGTTGTCGGGGATATTCATGATCTCCCTTAAAAGTGCCTCGCAGTCCTTGATGATCTTGTCAAACTGCTTGCTTCTGTGGGACATTTCCATAACGGACTGTCCGCAGCCCTCATAGTCGAGCATTTCCGCTGCTGCCTTTTTCAGAACAGATTCGGGAAGAATTGAAGGACCTGCTGAAAAGTTATAAACTCTTGACATTGTAAACAATCTCCTTATCCGGCTTATAGTATTTCCAAGCCAATCATAATTTTACTACTTTGGAATAATAAAGTCAAGGGCAATACCGTATAATAATACACGGTGCTGCCCTTTCTATTATATATATAATTTCTTACATATTACGGCGGTGTTTCTGTGATTAACGCCTGTCCTGCTTTTTTAACAGCTTTTCAGGTTCTTTAACATAGCTTCTTGAAACACTTCCGCAGTTTCTGCAAATAAGATGATAAAGTGGCTGTGAAGCAAAGGTATTGCTCAGTGACCAAACGCTTGACTCACCCTGTTGGACAGTTTCTATCATTTCACTGCTGCCACAGTGGGGGCAGAATCTTATTTCATTCATCATTTTAACCTCATCTCTCCTATAACCTTTCTGAGGTCGTCACGCATACGGATAGCTTCCTCACGGGCATATTTTGCGTAGTCGTGTTCGTCTGCATTTTCAGCTTTCTGCCATGCACACATAATGCCTCTGGACGAATTTACAACAGCACCTATACCGTTTTCGTCAAACGCACCCTCGCAGTCCTTGGCACCGCCACCCTGAGCACCGTAGCCGGGAACGAGGAAGAACGTATGCTTCAATGATGCCCTAAGCTCCGTGAGCATTTCGGGATATGTAGCACCTACAACGGCACCAACCCCGCTGTAGCCGTACTTGCCGGGAAGCTCCTTGCCCCATTCCTCGCACATCATACCCATACGCTGATAGACGGTCTCTCCGTCCTTAAATTCAAGGTTCTGGAGTTCTCCTGAAGAGGGATTTGAGGTTTTTACAAGTACAAAAATACCCTTGTCAAGCTCTCTGCAAATGCCGAGCAGGGGCTTGATTCCGTCTGTGCCTAGGTAGCCGTTCACGGTGAGGGAGTCACCTCCGATGGCTTCTTCACAGATATCTTCTATTTCCGTTTTTCCGAGATGTGCCTTTGCGTAGGCTTCCATAGTTGTGCCGATGTCGTTGCGTTTGCCGTCCGTGATGACAAACATTCCCTTTGACTTGGCATAGGCGATGGTTTCGGTCAGAGCCTTGAAGCCGTACCAGCCGTACATCTCATAATAGGCACACTGGGGCTTTACGGCAGGAACTATGTCGCAGAGTGCGTCTATCAGCCCCTTGTTGAAGGTGAGCAGTGCATCAGCCGCACCCTCAAGGGTCTTGCCGTATTTTGCGAAGGACTCTTCCTTTATGAACTGCGGAATATAGCCGAGCTTTGGGTCAAGCCCTGCAACAGTCGGATTTTGTTTTTCTGCTATTTTTTCAATAAGTCTGTCAAATGACATAGCGTACCCCCATTAAACCCCGTAGGTCTCTCTGTATTTTTTCATAGCTTCAAGGTGTTCTTTGCCGTCAACCACGCCGTTTTCTATGGCAGCGATGATATCGTCCATAGTTACAACGGAATGAACCTTGATGCCGAATTCCTCTTCGACCTCCTGAACGGCAGATTTTACACCACCCTTGCCTATCTCCATTCTGTCAACGGAGATGACCATATCTGTGACTTCTGCATCACACATACCCTTGATCTTTTCCATTGACTCTCTGAGAGCCTTGCCCGAGGTGATGACGTCATCTACAAATATCAGCCTGTCGCCCGACTTGAACTTGTAGCCGATTATCATACCGCCCTCGCCATGATCCTTGACTTCCTTCCTGTCAAAGCTGTAGTTGAGGTCGATTCCGTACTTTGTGTAGAGAGTGATCGCTGTGGTGATCGCAAGCGGTATGCCCTTGTAGGCAGGTCCGAAGATCGCATCACCCTTGATATCGTTCTCCTTGATGCACTCGGCATAAAAACCGCCGAGGGCTGATATCTGACTTCCTGTTTTGTAGTTGCCCGTGTTGATGAAGTACGGCGACAG
>CACYCD010000270.1 GCA_902772755.1 uncultured Ruminococcus sp. | reverse complement strand
GATGCACCGCCCTGCAGTGCTTCATTTAGAAGCTGAGTTGCACCGTAGAAGGAAACACCTGCAGCTGCCCATACAAGAGCTATGACGGACTCGCTTATCATTGCTCCGTAAAAAATCAGTCTGCCTTCCTTTTCACTTTTGATGCACTTGGCGATCATCGGAGACTGAGTTGCGTGGAAGCCCGAGATAGCACCGCAAGCAACGGTTATAAACATATACGGCCATACAGGAGTACCTTTTGGGTGAAGATTTGACAAGGATATTTCGGGGATCGTGTAAGAATCCGAGAACGCTATACCGCCGATCACGGCAACAGCCATAACGATGAGCAGTACACCGAAAACAGGATACAGCTTGCCGATGAGCTTATCTATCGGCAGCAGTGTTGCGGCTAAGTAATAGCAGAGAATGACCACAGCCCAGAATGTCCCGTTCATCCAATCGGGTGTCAGCTTGTCGAGCAGTCCGGCAGGACTTGTGACAAAAACTACTCCGCACAGCACCAGCAGGATAACGGAGAATACTCTCATTATCCATTTTGCGATTTTTCCCAGATACAGACCCGACAATTCCGCAATTGAAGCACCCTTGTGACGGGAGCTTATCATTCCCGACATATAATCGTGAACTGCACCTCCCAGAATAGAACCGAATACTATCCAGAGAAATACGACAGGTCCGAATACTGCCCCCATCAATGCACCGAATATTGGTCCCGTGCCTGCGATATTCAGCAGTTGTACCAAAAATGCTTTCCAGGTTTTCATCGGCACACAGTCCACGCCATCGTTTATAGCTATTGCAGGAGTTTGTCTGTCATCGGGTGAAAAAATCTTTTCCGTAAGCTTTCCGTAAAGCAGAAAGCCGACTATCAGTATACAAAAAGAAATAGCCAGCGAAATCATAATACATTACCCGTTCTTACTCCGAAAGTGCTTTGACGATCTGATTTGCACACATATAGACGTTGCCTCCGCCCATTGTCAAAACAAGATCTCCCTCTTTAGCATTCTCTTTGATCAAGTTTGTTATCTCATCAAAGGTTTCAAGACAGACTGAACCCGGAACTTTTTTGCCGAGGTCGGTGTTGTAGATGTTATATGTGTTCACCTCACGGACGGGAAGTATGGCAGAAATAACGGCAGTGTCGGGGATTTTGAGTGCCTCTGCAAAATCATCAAGCAGCATAGCCGTTCTGCTGAAGGTATGTGGTTGGAAAACCGCCCATACGTGCTTGAAGCCAAGTTCCATGGCAGTTTCAAGTGTTGCCCTAAGCTCTGTGGGGTGGTGTGCAAAATCATCAACTACGGTTATACCCTTCGGTGTTCCCAAAAGCTCAAATCGTCTGTGTACACCTGTGAACTTTTCCAGATTCTCTGCAATTTTCTCCAGAGGAACTTTAAAATAATCTGCAACCACACAGGCAGCGAGAGAATTATAAATATTGTGTACCCCGGGGACGGAAAGCTTTATCCTGCACAGCTTTTCACCCTTGTACATCAGATCATAGCTCTGCTTGATGCCGTCCTTACGCATATTCATAGCGTAGTAATCGTTTTCCATTGAAAGACCAAAGGATATCTTTTTCAGCTTGACATCCTCGATAGCGTCCTCTGTATTGGGATTGTCGCCGTTGTATATGATAAGCTCCTTTGTCTGATGAGCAAATTTGTTGAAGGACTTTTTGATGTTGTCAAGTGTTTTGAAGTAGTCCAGATGGTCGGCGTCGATATTGGTGATCACTGCGATATACGGGTCGATCTCAAGGAAGGAATCCACATACTCGCAGGCTTCGCATACCATAATTTTGCTCTTGCCGATGGCACTGTTGCTGTTGAGATAGGGCAGCTTTCCGCCGATAACAGCAGACGGGTCTTTGCCCGAACCGACAAGCACCTGAGTTATCATACCCGTTGTGGAGGTTTTGCCGTGGGTACCGCTCACTGCTACGCTCTGCGGATAATGACTTACCACAACTCCCAGCATCTCCGAACGCTCAAGACAGGGGATACCCTTTTCCTTTGCAGCCATCAGCTCGGGATTGTCACCCTTTATCGCAGCGGTATAGCACAGCATATCAGGCTTTGCGTCCTCGATATTTTCTGCGGTCTGCCCCATATATACCTTTATGCCGTAACCCTTGATGCGTTCAAGAGTATCGGATTCGGTGATATCGGAGCCTGTGATCTCAAAGCCCTTGTGCATAAGTATCTCGGCAAGCGGACACATACCGCTGCCGCCTATGCCCATAAAGTGGATTTTTTTGATACCGTCAAGTCTATGTCTTTTATCCAAAATGAACACCCCTAACTTTTTGCGATTTTTGCAAATACTTATATACTATATTATATAGTTTATTATTGCAAAAAGCAAATGATAAAAACGCAATTTTTTGCAAAAAGTATAATTTATGGCATTTCGATAAAAAATGATTTTATTTTCCAAAATACTTGACAGTCAACTGAACTTGTGATATAATCAAGTAAACCTGTTGGAGGTGATTGCATTGCAGTACTTAACG
>CACYCD010000269.1 GCA_902772755.1 uncultured Ruminococcus sp. | reverse complement strand
ATCAGCTGGGACAGCGTGTAAAAAAATATGCGGCTATCAAACAACAGCTGACAGAGCTTACCTTCAGTGATTTTAAGGACTATACGGAGATCTATCCCGAAATAGCCGATGCAGGCATAT
Organism: uncultured Ruminococcus sp.; assembly: GCA_902772755.1. Lineage (GTDB taxonomy): Bacteria > Bacillota > Clostridia > Oscillospirales > Acutalibacteraceae > Ruminococcoides. The sequence goes on along the minus strand of CACYCD010000269.1, from coordinate 7,451 downwards.
ATGCCGCACTTGACAAAACCATCGTCAAGGACGTTGAGGTTATGCCGCTGCTGGTGAATGAAAAATACCTTAAAAACCTAGGTGTCAAGCTTGAGGGCGAAGGAATAACACAAGCTATGATAGATAAGTGTCAGAGAAAAGCTGTAGTTACACGCAGCTTTGCCGAGGAACACTTTTACGGAGAAACCTACCTCGGAAAGACCTTTAAAATGAACGAAAAGAGATACCAGATCTCAGGCATTATAGACGATAAGAAGGATACTCTCAATTCCTTTTTCAGCGACGGATCGGAAAAGATATACATTCCCTACACGGTCAACAAAAAGAATTGGGATATAAAGCTCGACTATCTCAGTGTTGTCAAGGGTACAAAATGTGAGCGTCTTTTGAAAAAAGCGGTATTCCTAAATCTGGAACGAGTGGACTATACAGTAAAAAATCCTTCCGTCAAAGCCATAGGTTCAGCCGTGATGTTTTTATTCGGGCTGATAGCTTCGGTATATCTTTTCAAGCTGTGGATTTTCACCGCAAAGTGTCTCAAAAAATCTGTCAGTGACGGCTTTGACAAGTATTATCTGGGCGGTTTGTTAAAGCACAGAGCCTTCACCATACTGTTTGAGGTGCTGTCGGTCATAGCTATCCCCCTTGCAATACTCGCAGTGCTGTATACCTCAATATATGATTTTCAGGTAGTGAGATATTATCTCGACAATGAAAATCTGTTCAGCCTCTCTGCGATATTTACAAACCTCTCGTCCGTGCTTGCCAAAGAAAGCTCATTTGCTTTTGCCGGCGATGTGTGCAGAATAAATATGTACAACAACAGTTTACTTTTTGAGTTTATGCTTGCATTGGTGATCTGTCCGCTTGCAGGTCTGTGGCTCTACAGCTTTGGCATTATCAGCAAAACAAACAGGGCATTTGCGGAATTTGCCACAGTTATAATGTTCTGGATAGCTTTTGTTGCTTTGACCGTATGGCTTGTCTATGAGCAGTCGCCCGTATTCTTTGTTTGCACGGCATTTGTTACAGTTGCAATGATGATAAAGAAGAAAATATGCAAATAAATATCCAAATATCACAGTGTATATTTCTTTATCGGAATTTTATTTCCAGCTGTTTGTTATATAATCATAGAAGTAAAGTTTGCAGAGTCGGACTTTTTGTATAATGAACATTCACGGAGGGTTCATATTATGGATTCGTACAGTATTGTACTAAAGATCATTATGGCTCTGGGCGGTCTGGGACTTTTTCTCATAGGTATGAAGAATATGGGTGAAGGTCTTGAGCTTGCCGCAGGCAACAAGCTGAGAAGTCTGCTTGAAAAAATCACCAGCAACAAATTCATTGCAATGCTTGTCGGCGTGTTTGTCACAGGTGTTATTCAGAGTTCATCTGCTACCGATGCCATGGTCGTTGGTTTTGCAAATGCGGGTTTGATGGAGTTTGGTCAGGCTATCGGTATTCTGTTCGGTGCCAAAATAGGTACTACGGTAACTTCACTGCTTTTGGCAATTGATATCAAGTCATTTGTCCCGATCTTTATATTTATCGGAGCGGTCATCATCACGTTTTTAAAGAAAAACAACTACAAGTACTACGGTCAGATCGCCGCAGGCTTCGGTATGCTGTTCCTCGGTCTTTCTCTTATGAGTGAAAATCTCAAGTGGATGGGCGAGAGTGCGGCTTTCAAGAACATAGCCGATCAGCTCAGCTTTCCGCTCTTGGGTCTGTTTGTCGGTATGGTGTTCACGGGAATCATTCAGAGTTCCTCTGCCTCTGTCGGTATCCTTATGGCTCTGGGTTCGGCAGGTGTTATCACAGATATTGACCAGGCGGTATACATAGTGTTCGGCTTCAACGTCGGTGCTTGTTCGGCTGCGATACTTTCCTCGCTGGGTGCCAACAGAATAGCAAAGCAGATAGCACTGTCAAACTTCCTAATCAGTATGTTCGGTGCGACCATTATGACGGTTATATCCGTTTTTCTGCCGTTCACAAGGGCTATCAACTACTTCCTTCCGCAGGAAACAGTGGGAATTGCCGCTCAGATTTCGGCAGTACACATCATCTTCAACATTGCGATCACCGTAATTTTGCTTCCCTGCTCCGATCTGATAATCAAGCTGACAAAGCTGATCCTACCGGATCTGGAGGAGGACAAGCAGATGAGCCCCGTATATCTGGACAACCGTCTGCTCACAACACCGCCTATGGCTGTTATGTCCGTTGAGCGTGAGTGCCAGAGATTGGGCGAGCTTGCCTGCAATAACTACAAATATGCTTTTCAGGCTTTTGCGGAGAAGAACGCTGAGCTTATAGAAAAGGTAGAGAAGAACGAGAAGGTAATCGACTTCCTCACCAGTGAGATCACCAAGTTCATTGTAAAGATCAACGGTCTTGACATAGTTGACCACGACCGCAAAACAATGGGCTATATGTACTCAGCTATTCAGGATATTGAGAGAATAGGCGACCACGCAGAAAATATCACCGACTCAGCCAAAATGATGATCGAAGGTAAGGTAAGCTTTTCCGAGGACGCAATGGAAGAGCTTAAGAACTTGAACGAGCTCATTGTCAAGATGATGGCTGACGGCTTCAAAATGTTCAACACGCAAAAAGCCGACCCCGTGCTTGCCGAGAGCGTGATAGAGAACGAGGATGAGCTTGACGATAATGTTCAAATATTCAAAGCAAACCACATCAAGCGTATGAATGATGGCTTGTGTACCGCAGCTCACGGTATCATCTTCTTTGATATGCTCACCTATCTTGAAAGAGTCGGTGACCACATCAACAACGTTGCATTTTCTATCCCCAAAAAGAATTTAGTATCTGCGTCATAAAAAATCAGCTGTCTCTCAGGAGCTGTGCAAAAATGATTCCTGCACAGTTCCATAGCAGAGACAGCTTTTCTGCATAAAAGTTCAGAGCCTGCCCGCAAAGCAGACAGACTCTTTTTGAAGGAACATTATGAAAAAACTGTTATTTTCTGAGAAGCTGTGAGATCTCTTCAAAGAAGCAGAGCTTGATTTTTTCCAAGATCTCGGAATTGGAATATGAAACACCGTCCTCCATCTTCATAATGGTGTCAACAACAACGGCATTGACAAAATAGTCGGGCATCTCGCCGATATTGCCGAAGCTGCGTCTCATATGTTCATTCACCAGAGGTTCAACTCTGTTTCTAAGCTCGTGAAGCACACAGTCATCTTTGTTGTCAAACGACTTTCCATCCTCCGAAACGAACTTTGTCACTTTGATAGTTCTTTCTTCTACTCTCATTTATAATTACTCCTTATGAAGATTTATCAATCCTCTATTATTTTACTCCATATCGGACAATATTGCAAGTATTATGTATATTTCATCTGCAATTTTGGCAGATTTGTATAAGTTGTTACAAGCTTATTCGTCAATATTGACAATTTGCATTTTGTATTATATAATAAATTCAGAGAGCAGTGGTGGTTCTATGATTATTGAAAAAAAGAGTAAACCAAAAACCGAGCAATCTGACAGATACCTGACCTGTGAAAGAAGCTCAGTCTTTTATCTTTTGATGTTCAGTGCGGGAATGATGGGTGCATATACCTACAATCTCAGAGGCGGAGTGTTTTCAAATGCACAGACTGCAAATATCGTGCTTATGGCAATAGCCTTCGGCAGACGTGAAATTATGCTGGGTATGTACTACCTGATCCCGATTTTTGCTTATCTGGCAGGTACGGTTATAGCAGAGGTCTTGCCAACGCCTGTCAAAAAGATCGGACATATCCGCTGGGATACTCTCCTGCTTGCGTTTGAGATGCTTGCACTGTTTGCCATTGGCTGGATACCGCTCAGTATGCCTCATCAGATCGTTCAGGTTGCAATAAATTTTATCTGCTCTATGCAGTACAACACCTTTAGGCAGAGCGAGGGAGTGCCTATGGCTACCACCTTCTGCACCAACCACATCAGACAGCTTGGCAACAGCCTTGTAAGATATGTGAGAACTCGTGACAGCGACAGCTTCAAAAGAATAAAGATGCACGGAAATATGCTTTTTATATTCTTTTTCGGCGGATTTTTGCTAACGCTTGCATGTCCGCTTTTGTCTGAAAAATCTATCTGGCTTGCCATAGCTCCGCTGAGTGTCGGTTTTGTACGGCTTCTCTATGCCGATTTGGTTATAGAAAAAACTTTGATTGATGAAAAACCTCACGGTCATTGACCGTGAAGAATGGGGGTATTGATGAACAGTTTATTGAGTATCAGACAGCTCACCAAGGTCTACGGCGAGAAAAAAGCTGTTGACTGTCTTTCACTTGAAATTCAGCCGGGTGAGATATACGGCTTTATCGGGCATAACGGTGCAGGCAAAACCACTACAATAAAAGCCTGCTGCGGCTTGCTGGAATTTGATTCGGGCGAGGTGTATGTTGATGGTATGTCCATACGTGAAAAACCTATGGAGTGCAAGCGAATGATTTCGTATCTGCCGGATAATCCCGATCTCTACGATTTTATGACGGGAATAAAATACCTGAATTTTATTGCAGATGTATATATGCTGTCCGCACAACAGCGTACCGAACGTGTAAAAAAATATTCGGATATGTTTAAGATAACCGAGAACCTCGGTCAGCACATCAACAGCTATTCCCACGGAATGAAGCAGAAGCTGGCGATAATCGCCGCCCTGATGCACGACCCAAAGCTCCTTTTGATGGACGAGCCGTTTGTAGGTCTTGACCCCAAGGCTTCATATCTGCTCAAACAGGAGATGAAGCTCCTCTGTAAAAACGGTGCGTCGATATTTTTCTCTACTCACGTGCTTGAAGTGGCAGAGAAGCTCTGTGACAAGATAGCCATTATCAAGGGAGGAAAGCTCATCATAAGCGGCAGGACAGAAGAGGTCATCGGAAACACCAGCCTTGAAGATGTATTTCTGGATTTGGAGGACAAAGGTGCTTAAACTTGTTTTTACTCTTCTAAAGCTCAACATACATTCAATGTTGTACTCTATGTTCACCTTTTTGGGCGGCAAAAATAAAGAGGACAAGTCCCACAGCAGTACATTTCACATCATTATTTTCTGTGTGCTGGGAATATTCCTGATAGTAATGTTCTTTTTCTTCTTTTCCACCTTTATGGGGCTTGCGGTTATGACCCACGCCGCAAAGCTGAGGATACTCTATCCGACAACGGCATTTTTGGGTTCAATGATGTTTGCATTTATGGGCACTGTGCTTTCCTCACAGTCATATCTGTTTGAAGCCAAGGACAATGAACATTTGCTTTCAATGCCCATCAAGCCTGCATACATTCTCATCAGCCGTTTCGCAACACTGTATTCCCTCAACCTCTTGTATTCGTGGCTGGTGCTTATACCGTCTCTTGTGGTCTTTGCTATGTTTTCGGGCGGAGATGTTTTGGGCATTATCGTGTATTTTTTGCTTATGCTCCTTCTTCCGCTTTTTATGACGGGAGTATCGGCTTTTCTGGGATATATATTTTACCTGATATCCTCAAGATTTCCCGATAAAAAGACAGGCAATGTAGTTGTGGGTCTGTCATTTTTTGGTCTGTTGGTATTTGGCTTTATGCAGTTGAAGCCCTATGCCGAGCAAGCCTTCTTCAATATGGACTACGGCAGAGAACTGCTTGAAAAATACTGTTATCTGTTCTATATGGTCGGCGAGGCAGTCACAAACCACAGTTTAGTCTGTTTATTCATACTTGTGATGGCGAGTGCCGGAATCACCCTTGCAGTCTGCTTTTTGATTTCAAAGCGGTTTGTCAAGATACTCACCACCCACAGGGAAAAACCTAAGACAGTCTATGTTGAAAAGCCGATGAAGCCCGGTTCTCCCACGCTTGCCCTGCTTAAAAAGGAAGTGGGATATTTTTACAGCAATCCCGGTTATGTGTTGAATGCCTCTTTCGGTACGATATTCTCATTGATATTCGGAATCTATTTGATAAACAACGGTTACGAATTTTCGGGCTATGTCGCAGAGTATGTGCAGAATATCAATTCACTTGTACCGCTGGTTATACTTGCCTCGCTCACGCTGATGAGCGTTATGAACGATGCCACTGCACCGTGTATATCTTTGGAAGCAAAGACCCTCTGGATGCTCAAAACAATGCCTGTTGACTGCACAAAAATTTTGCTTATCAAATCTTTGCTGTCACCGATCATTACGATCCCGGGAGTGCTGATTCTGTCAGTTTGTTCGGTGATCGCCGTTGATATGACGGCAGTCGATATAATAGCAATGATAGTGATCCCCATAACGGCAGCCTGTTTTTCGGGACTGCTGGGAGTATGTATAAACCTGATCTTCCCCCGTTTTGATTGGACATCGGAAATAATAGTGATAAAGCAGAGTGCCAGCGTGGTGATAACCCTGTTTTCCTCAGTGTTCATCTCAGCCTTCCCATTCATCTTCGCCATACTCCTCCCCTCCCTCCTTGACGATTTTGCCATATTCTGGTCATACATAATAATCTGGCTCTACTTCACGATCCTATGCATCCTCGGGATCCTATTCATAAAAACCAAGGGAAGACAGCTGTTTAATAAATTGTAAAAAATTCAGCCGTACAATTTCGGATTGTACGGCTTTTGAGTGCGATTTTTTAAAACACATTATTCACTTTATAGCTGTATGAGGCTTGGGTTATTTTTTCTTGGGGGTAATCTGTTTTGGAGAGGGTGGGGTATTTGGATTTGTCCCAGGTTTCTCCGGTTTCGGTCTCGTAGGTTTTACCGCTTATCAGGAAATAGCTGAAAACACCGTAGTTTGCGTTTACTTGTGGGTCGAGAATATACCATTTTTTGTCGATTTTAACAGTACACCACAGGTGATTTGGATTTGAGGCTTTGGAGTTGGGGTAGACGGGACGGCAGTCTATTCCCATTGCGTCGCACAAAGCACACATAGCCATAGTGTAGCCGTAGCAGTTTGCCTCGTGCATTCCGCTTTTGTTTTTGTACACCAACGCACCCCAGGCGGTATTTGGCAGGTGATCGAAGTCATAGCCGTATACGCCGGAATATGCCAGATATATCTGTGCCGTTAAGATTTTTTCCGCCTCTGACATATCGGAGGTTATATATTTTCTGAAAAAACTCTTTGCAGCTTTCCTGACTTCCTTCAGCTGTGCGTTGTTCAACCCGTATTTAAAATACACATTGGCGGAATCTACACGCTTGTTCGGCTTTACCGTGACTTTCTTGTATTTTACGGCATTTCCGCTTTTGTCGTATTTGGCAGTAACGGTTTCTTTATTGCTATAGGAATATGCCTTTACCGTGTACCAATAGGTTTTGTTTTTAGCAATTTTTGTATGGCAGTAGGTCTGGCTGTCGCCGTAGAGGGTGGCGATTTTTTTATATTTTCCATTTTTAGTATTTTTCCTATAGAGAAAATACCCTGTCGCTCCCTTGGACT
>CACYCD010000268.1 GCA_902772755.1 uncultured Ruminococcus sp. | reverse complement strand
TGTGCGGATATCCAGCTTGGAGATGCTGTTAAGTGTTTCACGGCGTGACTCCTTGGTGTCATAGGTACGGGCATTTGCCGCTTTGCTGATCTTATTGATAGGGTCGGTCACGGAATGTCTTGCAATGTACAGTACAAATACCAGAATGGGTATCAAAAATCCGATGAATACAGAGAAGAACTTTGCCAAGAATGAAACTTCCTCGGATCTGAGCTTATCCATTGACATATCGGCACAAATGTAGCAGAGGTTATTTCCGTCTGCATCATTCACAGGATGGTATACGGTCAGTAACCAGCCGTAGTAATCATCGGTGATAACGAGATCAATATTTTTTCCTTTAAAGAATTTTGATAAATTAGAGCTGATATAGTCATCGTGTTCGATAACATCGCCTGCAAGGTTACCTTCAACATCCTTTGTGTCAAGGTCAAACACCACCTCGCAGCCGTCCTTGTGTATTCTGTATATGTAGATGAACCGCAGTTCGGGTGAGGAGCTGCGAATACTTTCCATCATTCGATGAAAATCGTTGTAGTCATCATCGGTTTTGCCCTTGTCAATAAATTCATCTATCCTGTCTGTGTAAGCTCTTCGGCTATCGTCTTTGTAATGGCTTGTCCCGTCAAGGTGTACTCGTTGACGGTGGAATTGTGATACTGCAATATGCCGATAACCATTGCAGAGATCGCTACAAGTGTTGTTGCTGTTCCGACCAAAAGCATAACCTTTGTTCTCAGTGAAAGCTTGTATTCGGAAGGCTTGGTTTGATCCTTTTTGATAAGCGATACCTGATTTTTTATCGGATAAAACAGCTCGATGAGCTTTTTCGGCATGGCATAATACAGCAAAACAGTCAAAAAAGCAGTCATTGCTTTGTCAGCCACATCTATAAGGAAATTTGCCAGCATATCAGAGGTAAATATATCAAGCCCCAAGGTCTCACTTATTCTGTTGCAGAAGTCAACGGATATTCCCCAGCCAAACCCGAAGCCGTATAAAAACCAAGTCAAAAAAGAACCGATAAAACCGCCGAAAACCGAGAAGGTGAATATGGCTATCAGAATATGCGGAAATCTTCTAAGATATCCCTTCTCGTCAAAGTATGCCGCCGAAAGAGCTATCAATACGGAAATAAAGCAGTAATAGGTAGTTATGGAATTGTTGAAGCCCTGTATTTTATTGTAAAAAAATCCAACCACGATGCAGGGGAGATATCCCCCTATCATAGCAGTTAAAATTGTGCCGATGTTGTCAAAATAAAACGGCAGACCAAAATATCTGTTAATATTTGTTCCTGTCAGATTGAGTGCAAGTCCGACTGCGACCAGTCCGAGAAACATCAAAAGCTTTTTGAGCTTGATTTGTTTTGAAATTTCAGCCATCTTATACCTCTAAATCGTAATATTTCCAATAAAATTATACATTCTGACAGTTGCAAAGTTAAGCAAAAAATTAAATCCCCCGAAAAATCGGGGGACAAATCAAATATTTTACTATATATTTCCAAATTCCTGCAGTTCAAGACCCTTGTTATGCTCCAAAGCCCAGTCAATGCTCCAATATGAGGTGAACAGCAACAGGTGGTTGCCCCTCATATCCTGAATACGCTTGGTGTCGGATGCCAGGTCAAGTGCCTTTACATCAACATTTTTGTCGTCCTTTATCCAGCGGATAAACTGAAATGGAAGGTTTTCCATAATTATCTCTACGTTATATTCATTGTTGAGCCTGTATTTCAGCACATCAAATTGAAGTGTGCCTACCACACCGACAATGACCTCCTCCATACCTGCATCAAGCTCACGGAAGATCTGTATAGCACCCTCCTGGGCGATCTGATCCGTACCCTTGATAAACTGCTTACGCTTCATAGTGTCCTTCTGCCGAACAAGGCAAAAATGCTCAGGTGCAAAGGTAGGTATGCCCTTAAAAGCAAATTTGTGTGACGGCGAACAGACGGTATCTCCAATGGAAAAGATGCCGGGGTCAAACACGCCGATGATATCGCCTGCATAAGCCTCATCGACGATCTCCCTGTCCTGAGCCATAAGCTGCTGTGGCTGTGAGAGCTTGATCTTCTTGTCGCCCTGAACATGAAAAACATCCATATTCTTGTCAAATCTGCCTGAGCAAATTCTCATAAAGGCAATTCGGTCACGGTGGTTCTTGTTCATATTTGCCTGTATCTTGAACACAAAGGCTGAGAATTCATCGGAAACAGGGTCAATGACTCCGCTGTCCGTCTCACGGGGGAGAGGCGGAGTAGTCAGCTTTAGAAACTGCTCCAAGAAGGGTTCAACACCAAAGTTTGTCAGTGCCGAGCCAAAGAAAACAGGTGTAAGCTCACCTCTGCGAACAGCCTCCAGATCAAATTCATCGCCTGCACCGTCCAGCAACTCCACGTCCTCCAACAGGGTATCCATCTGCCCGTAGGCAAGGTGGGACTCCAGCTCCGGATCATCAATTGCAAATTCTTCCTTAAGAACTTCCTTCTGCCCGTTGTTGGCAGTGAACGCAAGGATTTTCTTTGATGCACGGTCATAAACACCCTTGAACTCCTTGCCCGAGCCGATGGGCCAGTTGATAGGGCAGGTGTTTATGCCCAGCACGCTCTCTATGTCCTCCAGCAGGTCATAAGGACTTTTTGAATCTCTGTCCATCTTGTTTATAAAGGTGATTATGGGTATGTGCCTTAGCACACAGACCTTGAACAGCTTTATAGTCTGGTTCTCAACACCCTTGCTTCCGTCAATGACCATTACGGCAGAGTCAGCCGCCATCAGTGTGCGATAGGTGTCCTCGGAAAAATCCTGGTGTCCGGGAGTGTCGAGAATGTTGATGCAGTATCCCTTGTAGTTGAACTGCATAACAGATGAGGTGACGGAAATACCTCTCTGCTTTTCAATTTCCATCCAGTCCGAAACAGCGTGCTTCGCAGTTTTTTTGCCCTTGACCGAGCCTGCAAGATTTATCGCTCCGCCGTAAAGCAGCAGCTTCTCTGTCAGCGTAGTCTTACCTGCATCGGGGTGAGAGATTATGGCAAAGGTACGTCTTTTGTTGATCTCATTGATTAAATTACTCATTTTCTATTCTTCCTCTTGACATATTACATCTTTATATTTTACTATTATTTCAGCAGTTAGTCAATGATAAAGGAGAATAAAATGCAGAAAACAGGTCTTTACATTCATATACCATTTTGCAGCGGAAAATGTCCCTACTGTGATTTTTACAGCATAGCCTCAGATGAAGCCGCTATGGATAAATATACAGCGGAGGTCATAAAGAAATTCGATAATTACAGCGGTGACGATATAATAATAGATACCGTTTATATTGGCGGAGGCACTCCGAGCTTATTGGGTACAGACAGGCTTAAAAGTCTGTTGGACGGCATAAGCAACAGACTTTTGATTGAAGAGGGTGCAGAGGTGACTGCGGAGGTAAATCCACGCAGTGCGGCAGCCCTCGACCTTGCAAAGCTGAGGGACAGCGGACTGAATCGTCTTTCGGTGGGTATGCAGTCCGCCGTTGAGGAGGAACTGAAGCTCCTGGGCAGATGGCACACAAAGGAGGATGTCGCTGCTGTCGTACAGAGTGCAAAAGCTGCAGGCATCACAAATATCTCACTTGATCTTATGATAGGGATACCGCATCAAACCAACGAAAATATAAAAAAATCGGT
>CACYCD010000267.1 GCA_902772755.1 uncultured Ruminococcus sp. | reverse complement strand
TCGAGGTTTTGATCTCTTTGGTAAAAGATGGTATCCTGACGGTTGCCGATGCCGCCAAGCGTGCAAATATTGCACCGTCTGCATTTGAGAAGGCAATGAATAGTTACTGATGAATTGCTTTGGAGGACGATATGACTGATCAGATACTTACTGAATTAAAGCTGCCTTATCCGGACGGGAGCGAAAGGAGGGTGAGGGTTTATACTCCTCACCGTATGCCGGGGCAGGAATTTCCCGTTATTTATATGACGGACGGCTGCAACCTGTTTGATGAGGAGACCTCGTCATTTGGGTGCTGGCATACCCGCGAAGCTGTTTGGGAGGAACAGAAAACCACCGGAAGGGCTGCGGTCATTGTGGGTATTCACAATGACGGCGACATCGAGCGTGCCAACGAGCTTACACCAAAGAGTATTGGCAGAGTTCTGTGTCCCGATGAATATAAGCAGGAGTTGAATCCCACGGGAGAGGTCTTTGCAGACTTTGTTATAAACACCGTTATGCCTGTTATAGAAAAATATTTCCCGGTAAAAACAGGCAGGGAGAATACCGCCTTCTGCGGCAGCTCAATGGGCGGACTCATGGCATTTTTTGCAGCATTGAATCGTCCCGATGTGTACAGCTTTGCAGGAGTTTTCTCGCCGGCTTTTCAGGTGTACCCAATTGAGGATATCAAAAATTGGATAATCGGAAAGCTTCGCCCTGATATGCCCTATCTCTATATATACACGGGTGCAGGTGATGAGCTGGAAAAACAGATCTTCGACAGAACGGAAGCGGTTTACGACTTTCTTGTGGAGTGCTATCCGCCCGACAAGCACAGCGAGGTGGTTGTGCCTGAGAACAAGCATCACGAGAGTGCGTGGGAGCCGATATTCAAGGATTTCCTGCATACGTTTCTTTCAAAAACACCCTAAAAACAGAACAGCGATTCAAGGCAGACATCGCCTGAATCGCTGATTTCTTATCAGTACTCTATTCCCTTGCGTGCGGATACACCCTTTTGGTACGGGTGGGCGAGGAGCTTCATCTCCGTGCAGTAATCGGCAAGCGGAAGTATCTTCTCTCCCGGGTGGTGTCCGGTCAGCACCACTTCAAGATTTTGCGGTGCGTTGGTCAAAAAGTTAAACAGCTCGACCTCGCTTAGCATACCAAACTCAATGGCAGAAAATATCTCATCAAAGATTATCATATTATAGTTGCCCAGCAGTGCATTGCGGATACTCCTGTCAAATATGCTGTGGCAGTACACCCTGCACTCCAGCTTTTCCTCGTCCGTCATCTGCTCAACAAATTTAAGCTCTGTCGGACAAGGCACAAGGTCAATGCTTTCAAGCTGTTCCATTGCGAGCCTCTCGCCCGAATCCTCCGTCTTTAAAAACTGCACAAACAGTACATTCAGTCCTCTGCCTGCTGCACGCACAGCCAGTCCCACAGCGGCAGTGGTCTTGCCCTTGCCTTCGCCAAAATATATATGAAGCATGGTCGTCCCTCCTTTATAATTATATAATATAACTCTTTAAAAAAATAATCAAGTATGTTATAATAGAAAAAATAAATTTTTCGGAGGCAGATATGAGCTATCAGGAAAAACGTAAACGACAGATGAGAATAATCAGAGTGGTTGCATTTGTCATTGCAGTGCTTATCATAGGTTCAGTGGTTACCGCCGCAGTGTTGAGCTGATTCAGCACTGCGTTGTTGTATAATATGCACAAATAATATACAGAATATCTCTGAAAATTCTGCACAGGGAATTTGAGCAAAAGCTTGCAAAATAGGGTACTATATTGTATAATAATCAGTGCGTGACTGCGATAGATATGCGATGAAGCGGGAGGTTGCGGCTTATGCCGGTTTTTCCGTGGAGTATGTCCGATTTTAAACCGGGCGATTTTCAGAATATTTGACACTGTGTACCTTGGTGTGTGGTACTCTGTGCCAAATCAGCGTTTTAGACTGCCCGAATACCGTGTATATTCGGTTTTTTTAATGCAGAGTGGTGAAACACCCGACTGCGTTTTCAGTTTAAGACACGCCCGCCAACTCAATACAATAATTAAGGAGGCGTTGATTATGGCAGTCAAGGAAAAAATACGCATAAGACTTAAGGGTTACGATCATCAGCTGGTAGATCAGTCAGCCGAGAAGATCGTTTCAACAGCCAAAAGAACAGGTGCAAGGGTCTCCGGCCCCGTGCCGCTTCCCACAGAGAAGCAGGTTGTTACGATTCTCCGTGCTGTTCACAAGTACAAGGACAGCCGTGAACAGTTTGAGATGAGAACCCACAAGAGGCTTATCGATATTTTAAGACCGTCCAACAAGACGGTTGAGGCTCTTATGAGCCTTGAGCTCCCTGCCGGTGTTGATATAGAGATCAAGCTTTGATCTTTTCAACCAACAGGTAGACGGGGTAAATGTCGGGCAACCGACCAATAACCTATAAGGAGGAAAACTGATGCAAAAGGCAATTATCGGAAAGAAAGTCGGTATGACTCAGATTTTCGACGAAAAGGGACGTTTTGTTCCCGTAACTGTCGTAGAAGCAGGTCCTTGTGTTGTTTCTATGAAAAAGACAGTTGAAACAGACGGCTATGCCGCTGTGCAGATGGGCTACGGCGACTTAAAGCCGCACAAGGTCAACAAGCCTATGAAGGGTCATTTTGACAAGGCTAACGTTGCACCTAAGAGATACCTCAAGGAGTTTAAGTTTGAGGACATGAACGCTTACAATGTAGGCGACATCATCAAGGCAAATGTATTTGAAGTCGGTAACAAGATCGATGTTACCGGTAAGAGCAAGGGTAAGGGCTTTGCAGGCGTTATCAAACGCTGGAATTTCCACAGACTTAAGGAAACTCACGGTTCCGGTCCCTGCGTGCGTGACGGCGGTTCAATGGGCTGCTGCTCATCTCCCTCAAGAGTATTCAAGGGCAAAAAGATGGCAGGTCACCTCGGAGCCGAGAAGGTCACTGTTCAGAATCTTGAGATCGTCAAAATCGACGCTGACAACAACCTCATCGCCATCAAGGGTGCCATTCCCGGACCCAACAACGGCATTGTGGTACTCAAAGATTCTGTTAAGGCTTAAGAAAGGGGGACTGCAAAATGTCAAGTATCAGCGTAGTAACTATGAACGGTTCTGCAGTAAAGGATATAGAGCTTAACGAAAGCATCTTCGGCATTACTCCCAACACAACAGTTATGCACCAGATGGTAGTTCTCTATCTTGCAAACCAGCGTCAGGGTACACAGAGTGCTTTGACCCGTGCAGAGGTTTCAGGCGGCGGCAAGAAGCCCTGGAGACAGAAGGGTACAGGACGTGCCCGTCAGGGTTCTACAAGATCTCCGCAGTGGACACACGGCGGTATCGTGTTTGCTCCCAAGCCCAGAAGCTATGGCTTCAATGTAAATAAAAAGGTAAGAAGACTCGCCATGAAATCTGCTTTGTCTTCAAAGTGTGCGTCAAACGAGATCGTTGTTGTAGACAGCATCAAGTCCGACGAGTACAAGACAAAGACTATGGTCGAGATGCTCAAGGCTATCGGCTGTGAGAAGAAGGCACTTATCGTTCTTCCCGAGGTCGATGAAAAGGTTATCAGATCAGCTTCCAACATTCCCGGCGTAAAGACATGTCAGGTAAATGAGCTGAATGTCTATGACATTCTCAATGCCGACAAGCTCGTTATCGCAGAGGAAGCAGTAGCCAAAATCGAGGAGGTGTACGCATGATCGCACATGATATTATAGTTCGTCCTATCATCACTGAAAAGTCAATGATGGGTATTGCAGATAAAAAGTACACCTTTGAGATCGCCAAGAATGCCACAAAGATCGACGTTAAGAACGCCGTTGAAGAGATCTTCAAGGTCAAGGTGGCTAAGGTCAACACAGTCAGCGTAAGAGGCAGACTGAAGAGACAGGGCAGAACACAGGGCTACACAAGATCCTGGAAAAAGGCTGTTGTTACTCTTACAGAGGACAGCAAGAGCATCGAATTTTTTGAAGGCATGATGTAATTGCCTATGGCAGTTAGCCTACAATATATATGATGATTATAGGCAGAAGGTATGGGGCAGACCATAGCCCCGCAAAGCCATCATGAGGAGAGTGAGATCAAATGGCAATCAAGACATATAATCCGACAACAAACGCACGCCGTAATATGTCGGTTACTGATTACTCATCTCTTTCAAAGGTTGCTCCCGAAAAGAGCCTTCTTGAACCTCTCAAGAAGCACTCAGGCCGTAACTCCTACGGCAGGATCACCGTCCGTCACAGAGGCGGCGGCAACCGCAGAAAGTACAGAGTTATCGATTTTAAAAGACAGAAGTTTGACGTTCCCGCAACAGTTAAGACACTTGAATACGATCCCAACCGTTCGGCATTCATTGCACTCATTCAGTATGAGGACGGCGAGAAGTCATACATCATCGCACCCCAGGGACTTAAGGTTGGCGACACAGTTGTTGCAGGTGAAAATGCAGATATCAAGCCCGGCAACGCACTGCCCCTGAGTGCTATCCCCACAGGTACTTTTATCCACAATGTAGAGCTTTACCCCGGCAGAGGTGCTCAGCTGGCACGTGCCGCAGGAAATATGGCTCAGCTTATGGCAAAGGAGAATGGACTGGCACTGCTCAGACTTCCCTCCGGTGAGCTGAGAAATGTCCGTGACAACTGTATGGCTACAATAGGTGTTGTAGGCAATGCAGACCACGAGAACGTAAAGATCGGTAAAGCAGGAAGAAAGAGAAATATGGGTTGGAGACCCACAGTAAGAGGTTCCGTAATGAACCCGAATGACCACCCGCACGGCGGTGGTGAGGGTAAATCACCTGTTG
>CACYCD010000266.1 GCA_902772755.1 uncultured Ruminococcus sp. | reverse complement strand
TTAAAACGGTATCGTTATGATATCGTTTTTTCTTTTGTACAAAATTATATAACTGATCTTGGGAGTCGAAGGCGAGCGTTAAGAAAACAGTCCGGCGGACTGTTTTTAGCGAGAGCGTTGATGAGATTTTGATTCGCACCATTCTCATCAAACGGGGTACTTAACCTCCCATTCAACATAGTACATCATCCGCTGCACAAAATGAGGGCTGTGAAGAAATGGAGTTTTACACTTCGTTTCTTCACAGCCATTTTCTGATGTTTTTTAATAAGTGCTATAAAACAGCTGTTTTTGCAAGCTCTTTATGCAATTCCAGTCGCTTGCCTGTTCCTTCGGCGACGCAGTCGAGCGGACGTTCGGCGATGTGAACGGGGATACCCGTCCGCCTTGATATCAGCTCATCTATACCTTTAAGCAATGCACCGCCTCCTGTGACGGTCAATCCTCTGTCCGCAATATCCGCCGACAGCTCGGGGGGTGTGCGTTCCAGTGTGTCAAGAACTCCTTCAATTATTGTGGAAAGTGGCTGTGCAAGAGCATTCCTGACTTCTTCGGCGGTCACGGTTATCTCATCGGGCATACCATCGGCAGTGCTTCTGCCCTTTACCGTGATACTGCCCTCGTCATCATCGGGATAAGCCGAGCCTATCGAAATTTTTATATGTTCGGCTGTACGCTCACCTATTGAAAGCCCGTACTTCTTTTTGATATATGAGGCTATTGCCAGGTCAAACTTATCGCCTGCCACTCTTACGGAATTGTGCACCACTATATCGCCCAAAGATATGACTGCTACCTCGGAGGTGCCTCCGCCTATGTCAAGCACCATACTTCCGGCAGGCTCAAAAACAGGCAATCCTGCACCCAACGCCGCAGCCATAGGCTCGTCTATAAGCTCCACTTCCCTTGCACCTGCACGGTCTGCGGCGTCGCTGACTGCACGACGTTCCACCTGAGTAACACCGCTCGGTATGCAGATGACTATTCTCGGACGTGACAGAAAACGGCTTTTGAGCGTTTTGCGGATAAAGTGACTGAGCATAACCGAGGTCAATTCAAAATCGGCGATCACCCCGTCTTTCAGCGGTCGTATCGCCCTGATGGAATCGGGAGTTCTGCCTATCATCTCCTTTGCCTGTGTTCCAACAGCCAGAACGGAGTCTTTTTTGATATCAACCGCCACTACCGACGGTTCGCACAGCACTATACCCTTGCCCTTCATATATACAAGAGTGTTTGCAGTGCCCAGATCTATGCCGATATCCTTTGAAAACATAGTATTTCTCCTCGTAAATCAGTTTCTTCCCGTTGAGCCGAATCCGCCTGCACCTCTCTCTGTGCTGTCAAGCGACAGGACTTCTTCTGTCGGCATAACGGATACAGGGGCAATGACCAACTGGGCTACCCTCTCACCCGGCTGTATCGTATACGGCGTATCACTGACATTGCAAAGTCCTACACAGACCTCTCCCCTGTAGTCGCTGTCAACGACACCCACACCGTTTGAAAGACAAATTCCGTGCTTTACTCCCAGTCCGCTGCGTGCGTAGATGTTAGCCATATAATTCTCCGAGGGCAGGGCTATTGCAATCCCCGTGGGAATTACTGCAAGCTTGCCCGGTGCAAGGGTGACCTCACTGTCAATGCAGGCATACAGATCCATACCTGCCGAACCGCCGGTTGCCCTTTTGGGGATCACTGCATTTTCTCTTAGCTTCATTATTTTAAGCGTTTCCATAAATATCTCCTTCATCGCTTACTTTTCCACATCTGTATGAGGAAAATGTTTAATATCCTGTTTTTCCACATCATTTAACTCCACGGAAATACATACCGTTGGTAGAGTGGGTTTTCTGCATTTGATCGGGGTTTTTCATATTTCTATATGAACACCTCTCCGCAGAGTTTTTCACATTTTCCACAGAGTTTTCCACATAGAACTTCTCCATGTTGAAACACACGGAAAAGCCGTTTTTGAGCTTGCTGTTTATGTCCAGCACAACGCTGTTCAGCACCTCAACACACACACCGTCACAGACAAGAGCAAAGTCAATACCCTTTCTGTCGGTGATCTTCCCCTGCTTTTTGCAGGTACTACAGCTGATGCCGTCACTCTTCATCGGGCAGTTGCGTGTGAGCATCAGAGGGATATAGCCATAGCTGACCACTCCCCTCTTTAGCTTTCCGCCCATACGGTTTATACGGCTGTCCGTCAGCTCAATTGAAACAAGTGCGTCCTCAAAGCCATACTCCTCAGCCCACATCAGGGAATACGTGTTTGTAAAATTCAGGAACTCACCGCCGTGGAGCTTTATACCAAGCTGTTTGCAGAAGTACACCGCCGCCAAATTCTGACACAGCACATCTGTTATTCCCTTTTGCTTCAACTCCTCCAGTCGGGCGATGATTTTATCCTCCCTGCCGAAAAGTCCTCTGGGAATCGATATTCCGATGCGGATATTTCTTTCCCTCAATTTTTTTATTTCTTCATCAGAAATATCTATTGGCACAAAGACAAGGCTGTAGCCGTCTAAGCCGTCACATTCCAAAAGCTTTACCTCTGCACGTTTTTCCAAAATAAACTGCCGTGTGGGTGCAAATGACAGCTCGGGCATTGTAAAATGATAATCGTGGACTCTGCTTCTCTTTTTTTCAAGCTCCGCAAGAGCAGTTCTCCTCAGCTTGTTCAGCATGGACAGGGGAATACTTGTACCCTCCTGAACATAAACTTGAATATTTTCAAAATAAAACGGTGTTCCTCCCGTTTTTGCAAGCTGGGCTTCTGCCTTTTCCGCAGTCAAAGAAAGCCTGACAGCAGGCTCCGCCCTTGTTTCGCCCTCTATTATAACACTGTTGATACCGTCGGAAATGCAGAATTTTGGCACCTCTCCGATATTTACAGAAAATTTTCCTGTCAGCGGTACACGGGACAGCTCCTCACGGCAGGAATTTCTGATTTCCTTAAACAGACCCTCGGTAGCGGAGATCACATTTTCCTTTTTTCTAAAGCCGAACATATCTTTACCGGTTTTGCCCATATAGTACCCGTTTGTAAAGCCCGTGCGTGAAAAGACATTTTTCAGTCTTTCGGCTGCTTCTGCGGAGATATATCCGTTCTCACGCTTTTCATAGCAGGCTCTGACTGCGGAGGCGACGTATTCGGGACGTTTCAGCCTGCCCTCTATTTTGGCAGAGGTCACACCCATTGCCTGCAACTCGTCGAGCTGATCTATTATTGAATTATCTTTC
>CACYCD010000265.1 GCA_902772755.1 uncultured Ruminococcus sp. | reverse complement strand
TTATCTACCTGACGGTCAACATTATCCGCATCACTGTTTAAAACCGTACCGACAGCGTCTCCGACCTCCGAGGACATATCCTCATAGATCTTTTTGCCGAAAATACCCTGTGCTTTTCCGATGATTATTTCCTTTGGAACAGTTACATCTCCGTTTTCATCAACAGTGATATCCGTCAGATTTTCGGTATTTCTCTTGTTCTTTTTGGGGTCCTCATCAGCCGGAGTCAGCTTGTCGATAATGCTTTTTACGGCAGTGGGAGCACCGAAAATGTTGCCAATGTTGCTGAACAGGAAATTACTCAGGAAGCCTCTGCGAACGACCTCCTGACTTTTCAGCTTGTGTGGGATCGACAGCACCTGTGACGGGTCAAGCTCAACCATCTTGCCTTCCTCGTCCTCACCCAAAACAGGGAAGAAGTTCAGCAGTCTTTTTATATTGCCCTGCCTGTCATCTGTAGTCCCCCTGCCGTCAACGGTTGATTTAGAAAGATTGTTTGCATACTCATCATAAATAATGAGTGTTCTCGCCGGGTCAAAGTCAAAGATGTATGCGTTTTCCTTCATATATCTTTTGCCGTCCGGTGCAGTCAGCCTGCACGGGTTTTGAACCCTGAACGCAGCCTGCATATATGACGAGGGACTTTGCAGATTGCACAGCATAAGAACTCCGCTCCATTCGGGAACGGTTATGCCTACCGTCAGCTGTCCTACTGTCATTGTGATCGTTTTGTCGTTTTCGGCGATAGCCGTTCTCACACGGTCAAGAGCCTTGGCATTCACCTTGTCATCATCGTATGTTTTTCCGTCACCTGCGGCAATAACTATCTCATATTCGCCGAAAAGCTCCGCAAATTCCTCGGAGTCCATCATTTTCTTTAGGGCTTTGGCAGAAGCCACACGGTTCAGATACCACAGAGTATGGCTCAATTCCTGCCTTAATTCGGGTGTTGAAAACGGATATTTTTCATTTGTAAACAGCGAACGCAAAAATTTCTTTACATCGTCCTCATGAATAAACCTTCCGTTTTCGCCTGTCGCAAAAAACTCATTCAGGTCAAAGAAATACTCGGAAGTCTCGTCCTCCGACAGATCTATACCTCGTTGAAGCTCGCCGCAGACCATATTTCCGATTTGATATGTATACATACAAAGCTGTGGCAGGGCTTCGTATGGATTACAGCCGTCACCCGAAAACTCGACCTTCGCCTCCTGCTCATCGGCATAAGTCCAGTTGAAGATCTGTGCGTCGCCGAACTGATTGGAAGCGAGCTGCTTGAACGGCGTTCCCGACAAATACAGGGTGTGCCTGTGTTTGATATAACGGAAGGCTCGTTCCGTGAGGACGGTGTCCACACCCTCCTGCGACTCGTCAATGATAAGCAGGTCAAACTCTATTTCCGACATCCATTTCAGCTTGTCAATGCCGTTGTAGTTGCCAAAGTGCTTTGACCCCTTCAAGCCCTGCAATGACTCAAACGCTACCATACCCTTGTTTCTTGCTCCGACAACACGCAGATAATCACTTCGAGAAACCACAGCGGAATGATTAGAGAGTGCCTCAGTATCGGAAACAAAACAAAGCTCATTCCTCCATGCTATGAACTTCTGAAAATCATCAGCCCACGAGTTGGCAATACTCGGGCGGTTTGTCAAAATAAGCACCTTTTTAAAGCCCATTTTGCGTACAAGGTCATACGAGGTCAATGTTTTACCGAATCGGGGCTTGGCGTTCCACAAAAACTCCGTGCCGCCGTTTTCAAAGTAAGCCTTTGTAACGCTCACCGCCTGCTTCTGCTCATCTCTGAGTTCATAATCGCACTCACTAACCTCGCCCGAAAGTATGCGGTTGGCAAATCGGTTGAATAGTATTTGTGAATGTTCGCCGTCAATTTCAAACCATTCGGTATTCGGCTCACGGGTTATATTTGCCCTGCGTTGTAAGAAGCCGTGAAAATCGTGGTCGGTAAAATATTCGCCCGAGCCGTCCTTATACATGGCATTGTCTTTCCAAGCGAGCGACCAGCGAATATTTGCAGTACCTGTCTGCTGTTTTATCCTGTCCTCTACCGTCTGTCTTTCGGTATAGCCGATTTTTGTCCACCCCTCGTGATAGGGTATGCCGGGAGTGTTGTAGGCATAGACCATCGGAATAATACGGGAGTAAGCTTTGATTTTGGGAGCAGCCATATCATTCCATCTCCTTTACATGAGTTTCGATAAATTCGATCTCATTCTCATCAAGACCGTATTTAGCATAAAGCTGACGATCGATCTCCGCAACAGATTTAGACCAGTCAATATCGGAATCAGAAGTGAAGTCTTGGAGAGGGACGTATTTCCATTTGTCGGGTGGATTGTCTTGGGTTACTTTTAGTATCCCTAACATTGTTCTTGCAAACTTACTTTTAATGTATTTAAGGCAATTATTAACTTCTAATTCATTTTCAAATTTACCAATGCTAATAAATGACTCCGTATGCCCGATTACGGGATGCCCGATTACGGGTGTCGTTAAGACCTCTCCCAAAGCCCCTGAACCGTTTGATTTGGGTACAAAGATCTTCCAGTGAAAAAGGTTCTCCGGCGAATTTATATAGACCTTTTTGACGTATTTATAGACTCTTTTGTTGTTTTTGCGTCCAAATATTTTAATATACGAATCGTCTTTATCTGGCTTTTCGTCATAGAAAATAAACGGCAACAAGTCAAAGATATTTGTTGACATATC
>CACYCD010000264.1 GCA_902772755.1 uncultured Ruminococcus sp. | reverse complement strand
CTGTCTGCAAAAGATTTTTCAGCTTATCCGATGCTTTCCTTGTACCTCCGCCGCTTGAACACATAAATAAAGCAAATGTTTTGCGTGACAGCTTACCCTTATTTTCGCAAATAAAGGTTCTGAGTGGAGGTGCAATATTTGATGCCCATATCGGTGTGCCGAATATCAAGGTATTATATTTATCGGATTCAAAGATGTAGGGCTTGAGCTTGGGTTTTTCACCCATTACGGCACTTTTGCCTCCCCAAAAATATTTTTTGAAACCGGAATCCGGATACTGCTTCTCAGGCTCCAACCGCAAAAGCTCGGCATCAAGCTTTTTTGCTATCTCCTTTGCAACAAAATCCGTATTCTCTGACATTGAATAGTATACTATCAAGGCTTTCATATTCATTCTCCGATTGTGTCGAAATAAATCGAATAATATACATTACCATAGTTATTTTAATATAATGCAAATTATTTGTCAACAGTATTATTTGGAATTTTTTCAAATCCGGCAAATTATATGTCAAACAGCACACTCAAGCCACAAATTCTGTAACAGCAACAAAGACGCACCGGCAGAGTGCGTCTTTGACAGATTATTACAGGTCATCAAAACAGCTCATAACGGTTTTGTCGGAATTCTCGGGGCTGTAGATGAATGTGCTTATATGAGAACCGCTGAACATATATTCAGGCGGCGTCGGCTGATAATCATAGTGGAAGGTATCAATGATGATCAGCTTGATCTTCATTCTTTGAGGAATAATACTTTTTATGAAAACAGATACCTGATCACCGACCTGTATACCTTCCTTCAGCTCCGCCAGCCCTGCAAGGTTGGGAGAAAGCTCCACAAAAGCACCGTAGCTCTCTATGCTCCTGACTATACCTGCCACGGTTTCACCCGGTGAGAATCTTGCTGCATTTTGTTCCCAAGTACCTAAAAGCTCTTTGTGTGAAAGACTGATTTTTCCGTTTTCTATTGAACGGACTATGACCTTGATATCCATACCAACGGAAAAGCGTTCCTTGGGATGTTCTATTCTGGACACGGAGACTGCGTCTATCGGAAGCAGTGCAACAATGCCGCAGCCTATATCCACAAACGCTCCAAAGCTTTCAAGGTGAGTCACCCTGCCGTCTATTACATCTCCCGGGCTTAGTGTGGAGCTGTACTCTTTTTCACATATTCTTTGAGCTTCTTCCCTTGAAAGCAGTGCAACCGTATTGCCCGACGGGGATTTCTCAAACCCCTTTACCACAAAGCAGACAGGACGGTTCACCCTGGAAATAATTGCAATATCCCTGACTGTACCCTCACGGATACCGATCGCACCGTCCTCACGCCGAATTATACCCTTTATTCCACCCAGATCAACAATGAGATCGTGATTTTTGTCACAAACCTTTGCCCTCGCTTCAAGTATTGTATGATTATACATTGCCTCAGTCAATGCTTTTATACCCGAAACAGCTGCGGAATTGTCGTATGTATTCATTCTGCATCCTTCAGGTGAATAATCTGTCATTTTATTACCTCCGTTTTTTCTTTCACATATATTTATGCCTTGAGGTAATGCAATATGACTTCTATTCTTCTTTTGAATTATTGCTCCGCCGTCTTTTCACCTCACGCTTGAGCTGTTCATCTGCTTTTTTGTAGTTGCCGTTCGGTCTGAGTCTGTATTTTGACGGGGAGATTTTTTTAACTTTTATGTCACTGTTTCGGAAACTGTCTTGTTCGGTGCTTTGTTCGGGTTTGGGTTTACGGTACTTTTTAGGTACCTTATCCTCGGAGGCTTCCATTTTCAGCTTGTATTTTTGCATAAAGTAACTGATCAGATAATATGATGCACATAATGCTACACCGAAAATTATCATATCCGAATTTATCTTTTTTTCGGAATCAGACTTGCTGTAATCATCATTTTTTGTAAATGTGCGTGTTGACGGTTCGGGAGCTGTATTTTCCTCCGCTGTTTCGGGTATTATTTCTTCACTGTTGTTGCGGTCATAGGTTATTGAGGAAGCTTCGATTTTCAGTGACGGCTTGGTAGTCTCGGCAGGGGAGGTGGATTTTTCATTTTTCTTCTTGATGGCTTTGGCTGTACTGCTGTTTTTATAGGTGACTATTCTTTCGTTATTCGCAAAATACAGGTCACAGCCGTCAACCTTGCCCACTGCAAGAGGATTCAGTTTATAATCCACTGTATCGCTGACCGCAAGATTTATCGTTATGTGAGAATCGGTTTTCTTCTTAAAGCGATACGTTAAAAGACAAGCCTGCTTTTTAAAGCTGTAACCGTTTTCACACAGCAGAATTGTTTTAACAGAGGTTTTCTTTCTGATTGACCTCAGTTCAAATGTGCTTGACCCACCGCTTACCGATGATAGCTCCGCCTGCTCTGATGAAAAGCTCAGACTGACAGTAGCTGCGGATAAAACAGCTTTCCCTTTGACATACAAGCTGACATAAAAAACTGATAAGTTTTTGTTTGTCGGCTCCTCTGCCAACAGAAAGTAGTCGAGTGAAGTTTTTGCAAAAACATCAACAAGTCCAAAATCAAAGAGTGATACAATTACAGCAAGCGTTGTCAGCCAAAGCCTAAGCTTGTTTTTGAAAATAGAATGATCCATTATTTTACAGTGATGCTCTTGATCTGTGAACGCTTGGAATATATT
>CACYCD010000263.1 GCA_902772755.1 uncultured Ruminococcus sp. | reverse complement strand
TGGGTTCATCAAGTGAGACCTCCTGCTTTGGCGGTGCTATGAATCCCCACAACACAGGCTATGTTTCGGGCGGTTCTTCGGGCGGAGTTGCCGCTGCCGTTGCCGGAAATATTGCTGCCTTCGGGCTTGGCTCAGACACCGGCGGAAGTATCCGTCAGCCGGCTTCCTTCTGCGGAATCGTCGGACTAAAGCCGACCTACGGTGCTGTTTCCCGTTACGGACTTATCGCCTACGCAAGCTCGCTTGACCAGATAGGACCCATCACAAAGACAGTTGAGGACGCTGCGATAGTCTTTGACAACATCAACGCATACGACAGCAAGGACTCCACAAGCTGTAAAAACGGAAAAACCCCCACTGCCGACACTCTCGACAACGATATTTCGGGTATGAAGATAGGCATAGCGAGGGAATACCTTGACGGCATACGTGAGGACGTCAAGGAGGCTGTCCTCGCCGCCGCAGAAAAATACAGGGAAATGGGAGCGGAGATAGTTTACTTCGACCTGCCGACAATGAAATTTTCCCTGCCCGTATACTATATCCTCGCCTGTGCGGAGGCTTCCTCCAACCTCGGCAGATATGACGGCATACGCTACGGCTACAAGACCGCCCACTATGAGGGTACTCACGATATGATCTGCCGTACCAGAAGCGAGGGCTTCGGTGATGAGGTGAAACGCAGAATACTCCTCGGCACTTATGTGCTTTCCGCCGGCTACTATGACGCCTACTACAAAAAAGCACAGGATCTGCGTGGCACTATCATAAAGGCATTTGACGATGCTTTTGAAAAGGTTGATGTTATCCTCGCTCCCACTGTGCCGATGACTGCTTTTGAGAAGGGCAAGGCAACAAGCGATCCCGTAGAAACCTACCTGACGGATATCTGCACCGTGCCGATAAACATTGCCGGACTGCCGTCAGTGTCTATCCCCTGCGGTTTTGCCGAAAACGGTCTGCCCATCGGTATGCAGATAATCGGCAAAAAATTTGACGAGGCGAAGATACTCAACGTTGCATATAAATATGAACAGGCTTGTCCCGACAAGCTGAAGGATACAAAGTGGGGTGTAAAGCTGTGAAATATGAACTTGTAGCGGGCTTTGAGACCCACATCGAACTCAGCACGGACACAAAAATATTCTGTTCCTGCTCTACCGAATTTGGCGGTGAGCCGAACAGCCATTGCTGTCCCGTGTGCATAGGCTTGCCCGGCACTCTGCCCGTACTCAACAAAAAGGTAGTTGAGTACGGCATCAAGGCAGGCTTGGCAACAAACGGCAGAATTGCCAATGTTTCCAAAATGGACAGAAAAAACTACTGCTATCCCGATTTGAGCAAGGCTTATCAGATAAGTCAGCTCTATGAACCGCTTTCCATCGGAGGATACATTCAGCTGTCAAACGGCAGAAAGATCCGCCTGCACCATATCCACATCGAGGAGGACGCAGGAAAGCTCATTCACAATCACGGCGACACCTACGTTGACTACAACCGTGGCGGAGTACCGCTCATTGAGATAGTATCCGAGCCGGATATCCGTTCAATTGACGAGGCAAGGGAGTATGTGGAGCGTCTACAGCAGGTTATGCGTTACATCGGCATATCCGACTGCCGTATGCAGGAAGGCTCTATGCGTTGCGATGTGAACATCTCCGTGCGTCCCGTCGGCAGTGAAAAGCTGGGAACCAGAACCGAAATCAAAAATATGAACTCCATAACCTTCATCACTAAGGCAATGGAGTACGAGTTTGAGCGTCAGGTGGATCTTATCGAGAGCGGCGGAAAGGTCATTCAGGAGACCCTCCGCTATGACGATGTGAGCAACACTACCTCGTCAATGAGAAGCAAGGAGGACGCACACGACTACCGCTATTTCCGTGACCCCGACCTCGTGACGATAAGGGTAACTGACGAGGAGATAGAGGAGATAAGAAGCAGTCTGCCCGAGCTTCCTCAGCACAAGTTTGAGCGTTATGTAAACGAACTCGACATTCCCGAGGCGGACGCTGCCCAGCTGACGAAGTACAGAAGCATATCGGAATATTTTGACAAGGCTGTTGAGGGACTAAAGAAGCCAAAGACTGCGTCAAACTTCATCATCGGTCAGATATTCCGCACACTGCGTACCGAGGAGGACAAGGAGAGCTTTGATATCAAGACCGCCCCCGAACACTTGGGTGAGCTGTGCCGTCTGATTGAGCAGGGCAAGGTTCAGAACAGTCTTGCAAAAACTGTGCTTGACAAGATGCTTGACAGCGGTAAGCCCTGCACGGAGTATATCTCCGAGGAGGATATGGCAGGACTGGATGACGGACTTGTAGAAAAGCTGTGCAGGGAGGCTATTGAGAAGAACCCCAAAGCAGTTGAGCAGTACAAGGCAGGCAAGGAGAAGGCTATTATGGCTTGTATGGGATATGTGATGAAAAATTCCAAGGGCAAAGCCAACGCCTCCGAAGTGCTTGCCAAGATTAAGGAGCTTATAGGCTAAGGTGATCTTGTGAAAAAATCATTAGTATTGTTTCTTGTTATCTGCCTTGCCGTGATATGCTGTACAGGCTGTTCAAGTGATGAGGGTGATGTGATGAACAGCAAAGCTCCCGATACCTCAGAAACCGAGACGACCACGGCTCCCGAACCCGAAAAAACCGAGCTGACTGCCGATGAATTTGCCGAGGCTGTAAGCAACACCGAGGGTTTCACCTTCAAGACGGAGATGAACACCGAAGCCGATGATCTGGCTCTCTTTCCATACGAGGGCTTGCAGGCGTGTGTGCTTGTGGTACACGATGATGCAAATGTAGCTTCCTTCTTTGTGTTCGACACCGAGGAAAACGCCGATAAGGTGATACGTGATACCAAGGACGAGAACACCACGGGCTACAATGCCGAAACAGGCAAAAACTTTGAGATGCTCAAGGAGGGTCCCGCAGTTGTGGAAAGAGTGGGTGCTACCGTTATGAACATCTCCACCGACAACGAAAGTATGACTAAGGCTATATTGAAGGCTACCGAGTACTGATTGCAAAGCTTGAGGAAGATGGTAATGAGTTTTTTGTTTGTTGCTCTCGGCGGTGCGTTAGGTGCATCGGGTAGATATGCGATAAGTCTTATTCCCGTTAAAACGGAATTTCCGATACTCACACTTATTACAAACATCATTGGAGCTGTACTGATTGGATTTATCGTTGGCATTGCCGGCAATAGAAGCGATGCTTCCAAAAATGCAGTATTGTTCTGGAAAACAGGCTTGTGCGGTGGATTTACAACGTTTTCGACGTTTTCGCTTGAAGCGTTTGATTTGCTTGAAAAGAGATCGTATTTTTTCGCCGGCACCTATATCGTGCTGAGTGTGGTATTTTGTGTTGCCGGTATCTTTCTCGGAAAAAGGCTTGCTCTGTTGCTGAATTGATAGTGTTTTGCGAGTATCTCCAAAAAATCAGTAATTTTTTGTGCAGTCCGACAAAAATAAAAAATTTTCCAAAAATATAAAACCAAACACCATTCTGACTTGTCTTTTAGATAAAAGATATTTTCAGGATGGTGTTTTTTATGAAAAAAATTATCTCAGCCGTTTTAGCGGTGGTTATGTTTCTGTCGGTGGCTGTGCCGGCTTCGGCAGATGGTGTGAGCTATCTGCACAATTGGGTGTGCGGAAAGAATGTCAATTATTCCTTTGACGAAAAAACGGGAGTTTTCACCGTAAGCGGTACAGGGGCAATGTATGATTACAGCCACGAGGTCAGTGATTTTGATGACGGGGGAGAGTACGCCACGATCCCGTGGTCATCGTTTATCGGCAAGATCCAAGCGGTGGTCATCGAGAGCGGTGTTACCTCGATAGGCGACTATGCGTTTGAAAACTGTGAAAATCTCACCTCGGTTACTATCCCCGACAGCGTAAAGCGAATCGGTGGATATGCTTTTGCCGATTGTACAGGGCTTGGATC
>CACYCD010000262.1 GCA_902772755.1 uncultured Ruminococcus sp. | reverse complement strand
TTTCTGACCAGTGAATCGTAGAGCAAGCCTGTCTTTGCGAACTCGCTTTCGTCCATATCTACCAGCTTGTGCAGATCGTCCTTTACGCCCTCATCGCCGATATTGTAGAGCATCGACAAAGCCATATATACGGAAATAGGCGACATCACATAGTTCTTGTCCTCCTCCTGAGCGGAAAGTGCATACAGCTTGTTTGAGAAGGCGGAAAGCTTTTTCAGGAAATCCTGATCATCAACTCTTGAATACTTTTCTTCTGTTTTTACCGTGTTGAGTGGCTTACAGCTTGCACTCACCTCGCTGTACGGCTTTGTTGCAGGCTGAACAGAAGAGGGTACGGTGCTTACCTCCGGCTCCGTGACCTTCGGCACGGAAGTAGGCTCGCTCGAAGGCTCGGTGATCGGCTGAATGTGGAAGGTTTCACTGACCGGCTGAGTGGCTGTAGGCTCGGTCTGCGGAACAGTGGAGCTTTCAGGCACGGCAGTGCTGTTCTCCTGAGTTTGAGGCTCGGTGGGCGTTGGTTTTTTGGAAGGACGGGTGTCACGCACAGTGAGCTTGCAGGTGAGAGTCTTTGAGTAATTTTTCTTTTTAAATTTGTACTTCACCTTAACGCTTACCTTGGTATTACCCTTCTTCTTGGCGGTGAGCTTTCCGTTTTTGGTGACGGAAGCTATCTTTTTGTTTGCCACCTTGTAGGTGACCTTTGTGAGCTTTACACCCTTGGACTTCTTGACCTTGAGTGTGGTTTTGCCGTAGACGTTCTTTCCGTTTTTCTTGGATATTTTGAGCGTCACGGACTTTTTGCTGAGACTGACTTTCTGTGCCGATGCCGAAAACGGTATCAAACCAAAACTGCCGAATGCAATGATCCCCGACAACAACACAGCTAAAAGCTTCTTCATAATCTCCGCTCCTTTCATAAATGTTCTTATTTGGGGTTACCCATTTAATAATATACCATTTATAATGAAAAAGCAATAGTTAAAATGAACAGAAAACATAAGTGTATTTTATATCATTCTCCTCCCCCCATACCCTTGATTTTCAGGAGCTTTAGGTATAGGGGTTTGTTTTGCAGGACTATTATTTTCAGGCGGCTGACGGCTCGGGTTACTATTTGGTAGAGCATTCCCGACAGCTCGTAGGAGAAGTCGGGGTTGTAGTTGAGGCGGCCGTCGGGGCCGTAGTGAAAAT
Organism: uncultured Ruminococcus sp.; assembly: GCA_902772755.1. Classification (GTDB taxonomy): domain Bacteria; phylum Bacillota; class Clostridia; order Oscillospirales; family Acutalibacteraceae; genus Ruminococcoides. The sequence continues at coordinate 1,035 of CACYCD010000262.1, read as the reverse complement.
TGTCGTCCATAATAAAGACCACCTTGTCAAACTCCTGTCCGATAACGTCGTGGGCGTTCAGTGCGGTTATGCCGGGCAGCTTTATCAGCTCGTCGCTGTAGGCTATGTACTTCCACATACGCTCTTTTTCAAGATAGGTTATACAGCTGATGACATCGTGCGGTGTTTCAAAATATTCTATCGTTATGCTGCTGTAGTCACGCAGACTGCGGTCACTGCCGATGTCCAGCAGATTATTGATGAAGGAAGCCATATTGTGGTTGGTGCGGATTTTTCTTGTAAGCTCGTACTTCTGTATCTGTATTCCGCTGAACCGTTCGCATATATATTGGTATACGTCCTTGCTCTCGTTTTTGCTGAGGAACTGCCTTGCGTCATAAGAAAAAATCACCGGCACACCTGCCTGCTTTGAACGCTCCGCAAGCAGTCGGAGCTGTTTTCCGCTCATTCGCTGGGCTTCGTCTGCAAATACGCAGGCGGAGTTTTTTATCAGCTCGTTTTCGCTGTCCTTGATAAAGGTCTTTACGGTGACGATTTTCCAGCTGTATTTGTTTATCAGCCGTTCATGTCCGCTGTTGAGCTTTCCGCAGTGGATGATCAGAGAATTTTTTACCGTCTTTGCAAGGTCATACAGAAGCAGTGTCTTGCCCGTGCCGGCATCTGCGTTTATGCAGTGCAGGCTGTATCCGCTTTTCACAGCCGAAAGTATGTTCTTTTTTATAGTTTCCTGATGCTCTGTCAAAAAATACTCTCCGCTGATAAAATTGTCCGTCTTGACAAACGGAGAGATCAGGAAGTTTATCGGCTGGAACAGCTTGTCGGGTTCTATATCCTCATTCACCCTCTGAGCCTTCAGCACCCGTATCAGCTTGTCAAAGCTTACCCGTTTGGTGGTTTTTGTATCGGGCTGATATTCATACAAGCCATCGTTTTCAACATAAGTGCAGATATAGATTTTTCGGTTGAGTGCATTTATGTAGTGGTAGTTCTTGATCTGCTGACTGAGGATTTTCTCTGTTTTTTCTGCACGTGTCA
>CACYCD010000261.1 GCA_902772755.1 uncultured Ruminococcus sp. | reverse complement strand
TTCTCACCCTCAACGGAAGTGAGGTGCAGAGTGTAGGGGTGATAGTTAAGATAAGTATTTGTCTCTGCATTTCTGAATACCAATGCAGGAGATGCTTTCTCAACAACTATATTTATAGTATACACTCTGTAATTCTTGGCAACATCGGTTTCCGACATACGGTTGCCCGAACCGTCAATCCAGTAGACTTCTTTAACATTATAGTCTGCACTGTCGGGTATTTTTACATCTGTCCTGAATTGCTTGCCTATCTCGGGCGGATTGATGTTGGAAATATCCACATCATCAACATAGTCTATGACCTCGACCTCTGTTGAAACAATGTTTCCGCCGGGGTCTTTGATTGAAAGCGTAGCTTTGCCTGCACTTCCGCCAAAGGCGAGCATTCCGTTTTCGTCAATATAGGCTACACTTTCATCGGTAGTCTGTGAGGAATCAAAGTAAGCACCTATGCTGTAGTTTATCGGATAGACCGTGATCAGCTTGGTTTCTCCGCTTACTACCTTGCCTGATTTGATATCCTCAAGGTCAAATGAGTAGTAGGGCTTGTTCATCTGATATCTTTCAGCCGCTACCTCATACTTAGCTTTTACTCCCTCCGAATAACAACGCCTGTCGTAATCTATACTTTTCAGGTTTGTCATTACATAGAGCTTAAATTCAAGCTCCTTCGGACTGATACCTGCATAGCCCTCACCTTTTTTAAGGAGTTTTTCCCTGTAAAAGTCTGTGGGATATTTTACCGTGGGAATAGTATCTCCGCTGTTAAGCTCGAAGGACTTGTGACCTACTAACTGATCTCCGCTGTATACTTCATAGGCTGCGTATTTGACATATTCATCATCATCAAGACCGTCAATACTCTTAACGGAAATAGTTGCCTCATTGTCAACAGAGATGAAGTTGTTGTCATACTTAACATCTATACTGCAGTCTACGGGTTTTTCAAATTCACGCATGGGGAGCTGAATGGTGTGTGAATAGAAGGTCTGTACAGCGTCATAATAATCTGTCCAGTTTACGTTTACGGCTATAGCTTCAACCATAATTCTCTCACCGGCAAGTGATTTGGGAATATACAGTGAGTCGGAATTACCGTAATCAAGGTTGTTGTTCTTGTTTGAAAGATTGTAATTTTTATCTTCCTTGAGATCATCGGGGCTCATCCACTGATGCGAGTAAGCGTGGATCAGCTTTGATGCTGCGTCAACACTCTTAGGCCACTTGTTTGTGCCTGTTTTGACCTGACCGTCAGAGGTATACTCTATCTTTGGCAGATCGTTCTCGTCTAATACAAGCTCGTTTCCGTTGCGGTCCTTCTCTTTGCGGAGAGGATCATCGGGAGCAAGAATATTTGCATACTTGTAGTTGTCTTTGCCTCTGAGCCAGTTGGAATAGGTGTGGTACTCCTTATCCTTATTAAGGCATTCCCTCATATCGATTTCATTGAGGTTATTTTCCCTTGCATCCTTGTATCTTTGGGCAATATCCCAAACATTGGTCGTACCGCCGATGAGTTCTTTCTTTTTGCCGTCCTCATCGACTGTCCACCACTGATAGTAAATGTCAAAAATACGTGTGGTTTCAAAATCAACATTGCCTGTCTTTGCATTGACAAAATCAATGTTCATCTTCTGACCGATAGCAGGCTCGCTTGACCACTGCAAAGGAGTGAAGTCCTGAGTACGTCCGCTGTAGCCCTCTTTTACTGTACGCTCGTCCTCACCGTAGCACAGGAACAAAATTGAGCTTGAAGCCTTTGCTGTGCCGACAGAGGTCGTATAAGCATACTCATCGGAATCATTTACGGTAGTATTCTTTGAATATTTGTCATATCCCTCATAGTTATAGTTGAGCTTTTCTTCTACACTGAGGGTAATACGATACATCTCGCCCTGCTTGTAACCGCCCCAGCTGCTGTTCTGAGCTTTGATCTTGTTTTCAAGGTCGGTAAGTCTGATCATGGTTTTAAGACCCTTCTTTGCCTTTGAACCGTAAGCACCCACTGCTATGGGCTGATCATCGCCGATCTTTCCGTCCTTGCCGACATTCAAACGAGTGAGCGGATCTACTCTGTAGATCTTGTACTCAAACCATTTGAGATTTGACTGATAATTATAGGTCTGGCTGAATGTAGAATAATTGTCAAATACCTTCTTCAGATTCTTTTCACTTGTATCGCTGACTGTACGAGTGTCAACATAAGTCTGGTCGCCGAAGGTGGTGGTATATGTATTGAGAGTTGAGTTAAAGTTGTTGTTGACAGCCTTGGGATCGTTCTCCTTAAAATCATTGATAACAGATGATTTGGGTGTTCCCTGAATAACATCATCGGTAAGTACCAATGAGGGAATAATTTCGCCCTCGGTATCAACGGGATCTGCATAGTACCACGTTTCCGAAGCAGACATATTTGTTGCATCGGGATCAAGATTTTTGAATGTAGGCTTGATGGTATAGCCGTCTGTGCTTTCCGAATTTATCGGGAAATAGAACAGCTTTTCGGTAGTGCTGTAAGCACCTCTGACATTTTCGTCATCATCCTTAAACACCTGCTCAAGACCTTGGGTATCGCCTCCGTTGAGCTGTGTTTTGAGTGCAAAGCTATTTGTAGTATTAGTCTTTGCGGTATTGGGATATACGCTCAGACCCTGCTTATAGCGAAGCTCCATATCACTGCAGAACAGGCGGTAATGATAAACATCGTTGTTATCTCTGTTCTCGTCCATAAGTACAAGAGCACCGTCGCCGTACATATCATTGATCTGTATTCTTCCGTCCTTGATAAAATCTTCATTGAAAGAAGTTATACCAAGATTTACCGAACCGGAAGTACCGATAAATGTTGAAAAATGTTTATCATCATCAGTTTTGATACCGACATTCTTCATTTCATAGAAGGTCTTGAACGTACCTCCTCTGACCATAATATTGCCGGTGTCGATCGGAGTAATGCCGTTTGACTCATACTTTAGCTCCTCAAGACCCATGGTTTCGGGTTCTTTCAGAGTGATGATCTCCTCCGTTCTTTTGCCATTATCGTCAGAACGGATCTGTGTAACCTTTTTACCTGAATTATTTGAAACTATATTAAATACGTTTGCACCTGCACGGGCAGTATAGTTTCCGCCGTAAATATACGCCTGACCACCCTTGTATTTGCCGGTTTTCTCGTCCTTAGTGCCACCCACCGCACGAGCTACTTCAATAACTGCATTTCTGGTGTTGGGTGAAGAACCGTATCCGATATAGTCGCCGCCGTAGGAAACAAATGTACCCTTGTTGCCTACCTTTACAACTGTACCGAACTGATTCTGTATAACACGGGAGTTCTGGTCATCGCCGATAAGACCGCCTATGCCCTCTGCAAAAGCAAACGCAGTGTCAACCATACCCTTGATGCCGTCTTTGTTGATTACGGAATTGACAATGTTTTTATTGGCTTCTGCTATTTTTGTATTTTTGTCCGACTTGGCAGATTTGTTGTCATTTGCCTTGTTTTCGCCGTTTTCGCTGTTGTTCTTAGCTTTTTCGGGTTTATTGCCGTCGGCATCGGGCTTGGGATTATCTATGCCGTCCTGCTTTTCGCCTACGGTTTTCAGATCCTGTCCGCCGTCGGGATTCTTTGTGGTTTTTTCATCTTTTTCTTTTTTAGTGCTGTCCGATTTTGTGTCATCGTCTGCCGCCAGCTTTTTAAAGGTTTCAAGCAGGTCGTCCTTAGATGCAACTGCTGCATCAATACCTGTTGCATAAGCGGCGATGTTTGTTCCAAGCTCTACTGCCTGTCCCACAACGGTCTTAAACTTTGACCAGCTCCAATTGCTCTTGAACTGAGCCTTGCTTCTGCCTGCTTGGAACTGTCCGCCGTAGATAACAAGGTTTCCGTCTGAAACATTGAACATCTCAAACTGGGGGTAATTGTTGTAATCGTGCTTATACGGATCTATCATATATCCGTTAATTTCGATACGACCGGTACCCTCATTGCCGTTGATGGACTTTTTCATACTGGAATCAATAATAGTGAATGTAGCACCGTTTTTGATCTCCATGGCATGGCACGTAAGATGCTCTACGTCATCACGCTGATACGGAGACTGTTCAATAAAGAATTTAGTCCAAAACCTCGCTATTGAGTCAACACGGTATTTGAGTTCGTGTCCGTTTAGATCCAGCACCTTATCAGCGGTGATATTGCAGGTTTTCAAAGCATCGTGTTTCCACCTTTGGCTGATATCCTTTGTAAGGCTGATATATTTATCAGCCACCTTCGTGCTTTCCATAAGCTTTACAAAATCCCAATAGTCTTTTGGGTGTTTCCACTCAATTTTTCCGGTCTTGGAATAGTTGAGCGTGTCTGTTGCCATTGCTTCACCACGTGTCTGAGTTATACCGTCAAGACTTATCGGGATATTTATATCCGTATCATCTTCGATATTAGACGCAGTCACATTGTAAACAACGGACGTTGGTAATACGGAAAAAAGCATAAGCAAAGCCAGAATTACGCTTAATCCGCTTTTCATTGTTTTCATTGATATCCTCCCTTTCTGTTGCTCTTTTGCAGGACAGCAAAAAACAAAAGAACAACAAAAAATATTACAAATTCATCTTATCAATTTATCGTTATTTTGTCAAGTACAAATATAGATCTACATAGGGAAAATGTATAAAAAATCAGGGCTGTGAAGAAATAGTACTTCACAGCCCTGTTTTCATAGCCTGTTCAGGCTTTTTGCAAGAGCTTTTTGCAGATAAACGGCATCTGTTATGTTTATAATTCCGTCATTGTTGCAGTCGGCAGATTTTTGCTGAGCTTTGTTGAGAGTCACAAGCCCTGCAAGATATTTCTGTATTTCTACTGCATCCGATACATTCACTGAGCCGTCACCGTTGACATCGAACGGTACGGGAACTGATTTTTCTTCTTTGTAAACCAATGAGACCTCCTCGCCGTTACGGACCGAAACGCTGAAATAATTTTCATTCTCGAATATTTCTACCACCTTGAGTATGTCCTCAAATGTCGGGAGGGACTTGTTATCTCCGCTGATAAAATATCCTTGCAGATAGAGGTAATCGAGCTTTGTGACTTTTCCGTCACCGTCAATATCAGCAGTCTTGACTTGTTCAGCTGTGGGAATGAGATTGCCCTGAACGAATTTTAAAATCATTCCCGCATCCTTGACATTAACCGTTCCGTCACCGTTTACATCACCTGTTGAAATTTTTACATCAGGTACTGTCGCAGTCGGAGTGCTTTCCGTGGCTGTCGGCTGAGTTTCCGTCTGCTCGGTCGGCTTGCTCTCTGTCGCTGTTGGCTGTCTTTCGGTCGGCTGTGTGGGAGGCTCGGTCGGTTGTTCGTTCGTATTCCTTATTCTCAGTGATCGGGAATTGTTATAATCATAGTACTCTTCTTTTTCGGGTACTATCCTGAACTCAACCTTACCATTTGAGATATATTCGTCCTTCAACTCCACCTTTGTATTGTATACATCATAGTGAGTAAGCTCGGGGATATCCTCCGAATACAGAACCTCACCCTCCTTGACGATTTCCAGTTTTCCGCTGCCGGCGAAGTAATTGCTGTTGTATACATTCACATCGGCATAGAGCTTGTCTGCTTCGGTTGTTTTAGATACATTTAATCCAAGGTCGGTCACTTCAAAAGTAAACTGACTGCTGTCAAGGCTTCCCCTTGAATCTGTAACTGTCACCGCCGGACTGTCCGTTAGGTATTCAGGAACGGTGAATGAAACCTGATATATCTCTGTTTCTCCGGAATTAAGCGAGTCAGTCGGTTTTAATGTGCCTATTTCAGCTCCGCTGCTGTCACGAACTGTCAGCACAGTATCCTTTGATTTTCCTATTCCGTTATTTGTAACAGTTACATAGAGGTCTGAGCTTTCACCGGGGCACAGTGAGCTGTAGTCACAGCTTATCTCGTCAATTCTGAGATCGGAGGTGTTTGTACTGACTGACTTTGTATAGAGCTGAGTATTGACTGCACTGAAGCCGTCCTCGTCTGTTGGGGCGGTGTAAGTGGTGTAGGAATAGATCTGCTGTTTCTCAAGTGAAGAAATATTGAGGTTTCCGATTTTCTTATCACCTGAATCAACAACGGTTATCGGGTCACTCCAGCTGTCATTGCCGAGATAGCTGATGGTTTTTATCTTATTTCCATCGCTTATGTAAGTGAGCGAGAGGTTATCTCCGCCGCAAACAGAGAAGTCACCGCCACATTCGGGATCCTTGATAAGTACCTTGGGATTTTGAGAGTCGTCAAACGTCATAAGAGCTTCATTCTGATACCATACAAATGAATCAAAGCCACTGCCGTTGATTCTTTGGAGATTGGAGCAGTCGGAAGCCTCTGACTTTTTAACGGTCTCTCCGTTTGCAAGATTGCAAAGATACAGCTCTCTGTCGTCTGCGGTTGCGGTGTTATTGTCACCGTCAACGATGTATGCAGCGTATGGTGCAGAGTTTATCGAGCCTGCTTCAAGCGAATAGAGTTGGTTGACATTTTCGTTTGATGTAACGGGGGCTGTCCACTCGCCGTCCTTTTTCTGAGTGAAACAGATACGATTTTTGCCGTCCGAACCGAAGAGGTCGGTACTGTTGCACCACACTGCGGTGGGTATGCCGTCTATTACGGTTGCAGATATACGGCTGTTGTATCCCTTGTCGGCACTGAGCTTTTCGGGCTTTGTGAAAGCTTTTCTGTCATCTGAAAATTCGGCTGTATATACGCCTACGTCAGAGAAAATATCGCTGATATCTGTTTCTTTGCCTGTGAACTCTCTGTCCATCTGAGAATAGATCACGGATATTCCGCTGTCGGTTGAAACAAGGTCAAATTCAAGGTCTGACTGAACATTGCCGTCAAGCACAGCAGGTGATGACCACTGACCTGTTTTTTCATCAAGAACCGAGTAGTAGAGGGTCTTTGAATTGAGGTTGTTGTCTGCGTTGAAGTTTTCTCCGAGGAATACCATAACGGTATTTCCGTTTGCAGAGGCTGTCTTTGCACGTGAGCTAAAGGGAACATTGTCATTTATCAGCATACTTCCGTCGTCCTGCTCCTGCATCAACCAATTTGAAGAGTAGCGATCCTTTTTATAGTCGGCAAGCTTATACTGCGGAGCTTCTTCGTCACTGCCGGAGGGATTAACGTCTGTATCATCTTCATCATCAGATGAAAAATGAATACCTTCATTTTTGTCCCAGTTATACAAGGAACCTTCCCATCTTATCAAACCGGCGGCAACCTCCAAATAATAACCGATTTTTCCGTATATCCAACCTTCATATTCCTTGATGAATTTTTCAGTGTTAATACCAAAATTGGCGGTAGTTTCAAAATCAAGGTTCATCTGACCAAATATACCTAACGAGGCTACTTCTGCAGCACCCAGACCTGCACTGACTTTTACCATGGCTTCAAGGGATGCATCGATTTCGTCTATTTCCAAAAACAGTCCGACTATCGCTCCCACTATACCTGTGGGAAGTACTTGGCAAAGGAGAGCGGTATTCACACCGTCGGTAGTCCTGAGATTAACTTTTCCGCTGCCTTCCAATTGGGCGATCAGTGCAACAGGCACATATCCGAGCATCAAGGTTTTTCTGATCTCTCCCTCAGCATTAATACCTCCGGTAACGCCTAAGTCAGCTATCGCCCAGCCGGTATCTTCCCCTGTACCGGCTATTTCAAGACCGACCATTGCACCTAAAGTAAATCCCAGCTCAAATTTACTCTGCATTTTCAAGCTTTTAGGATTATTTACGTCTATCTTTTCTTCTTTGTCTATACCAAGCAACTTTCTTAAGAGCTTATAATACTCTTCTCTTTCTTCCTGAAATCTTGTTTCATCTCCTCTGAGCAAGCCTATCTTTGATTTTTTTCCATTTTCCAAACAATAGCCGATAAGAGGAGATGAGGGACCCACGTAAATTACCAGCTCTGAGCCAATCTTTTCCGCTTCAATGGTAACAGCAGAAAAACCACCATAAACCTCTTCGTAACTTTGCATAAATCCTTTAAGCTTTGGTATTTTTTGCAATTTACTAACCACATCTAAAGACAGGCTTGTATCCTTGAAGAATCCGTCCTTATCCTCAGTAAGCGGAATACTGAATTTTCCATCGGCATAATCACCGACATTTTTTATGGTTTTCAGTGCTTTGATGGCAGTTGTTGTTTTTTCTCCATCGTAGGTGCGGAATACCCAGTCAACCTCAGCACCGTCTATCATCATCGGCTCGGGGTCTGCGAAGCTTTCTTTCTGAATATAGGGCACTACCCTCAGAGTCTTGTTTTTCAAAAGCTCAATATGATTTAGCGTGTAAGAAGCTCTGTAAAGCGTATAGCCTTCGGTCACTTCATCTGATTCTACAATGCTGATCGCAGGCTCTATATCCAGTTTTTCTCTGTCATACTTTGAAACAGCATCAAGGTATTCAAAATCAAGATCCACGATCGGGAGCTTGCTCTCCGCCAGCATTGTAAAGACTATGTCTCCGGAATACATAGAGGTGTCAATATAGATATCCTTGCCAAGCTCTTTGCAGGCTTCAAAGCTGTACTGCACCATTTCCTCATCTTTATCTTTATCTTTATTTTTGCGGTTGTTATAAATGAGGGCTTCCTTGATCTCATAATCTTCTTCAAAGCTGTACATACCTATTGTATCGCAATTAGTCTGTCTGTGTGCGGAGTAATCCTCTTTTTTGCAGGGCTTAAAGCCGTCTGCCTCTATTGTCAGCTCGGCACTGCCGTAATTACCTTCTTTATTTGCTCTGATTTTATCACGAGGAATATAGGCATATCCGTCATCACCGCTGGTTGCAGTAAAATCTGACAGAGTTACCGTTGCTTCGGGGATCGGCTCTCTGGTGGTGGCGTTTATCACCTTTATGCGGAAGATGTGCTTGCTTGCATAATAATCGGTATCCGTGTTTTCTTCAAATCCCTGTTTCAGACGGGACGCAGAGCGTGGGACAAAGCTAATATTATAAATATGCTCTGCACCTTCCTCAAATTTGAAGCCCTGTTCAAGCACACATCGGTACTCTTCCTCGGTCTCAAATACATAACGGTAGCAGATAGACTGCTCCGGTTCCAGCACATCGATAAACTCAGAATAATCAATTTTTATATTCTCACGCTTGCGGAAAACGCCGTCCTCAAGCTCACCGTATTTTACAAGATAGCAGGCATAGGGTCTTGCATCTCCCATACATTGGGCTCTGATATGATTGAACGGTTTTATGCCTTTGTTACATATATATACATCGGCATAAACATTTTTTTCATCACCTGTTGAGGAGTATTCGACACATATATCGAGAACGTGATCCGTATAGTTTGAGTTGCTCACAACCACCCTACCCTCAGTCTGTCCATGCATAACGGTGTTTATGCGTGGAAAACGAGCATTGTGATCGGCTGTTATATTGTATTCTCCGGGTTCTTCCGCTCTGAATATCCAGTGAACGGTGTGCTGCTGACCGCCCTCAAGATCATCAAACTCGACCTTGGCAGTATTCGCATAGGTTTCGCTGTCGGTATTCTCCTGTTTTTGATCTATCATAGTAAGACCATTCGGCAGGTTAAGCTCAACCGTGTTGTCGGTGAGGACAAACTCTCTGTCACAGCAGTTCTGTATAGTCAGAGAAGCTGTATAAAAATCCTTTAGGAAGGTTATCTCCTGCGGAATTTCAAGGATAACGGGGGTTATAATGTTGCCTTCTTCATCTAAAAATTTACTGTACTTGTCACCGCTGTAGGAATTGTTATTGTAGGAGGTGATCTTGCTAAAGCTTATATACATTTTCTTTTGATAATGTTCTATATAAGAATGACTAACGGGAACTTCAAACGGAGAAGTATCCCCTATGTTTCTGGTGACAGATACTACATCATCTTCTCCTTCGGGATATTTCAGCCAGATATCAAGCTTGACCATGTGCTGATTCTTGGGGTCTGACACATCTATTCCGGCAGCCGTTATCTGCTCAAAGGTCATCTCCTTAATATCAAAGCACATATTAACCGCTGAGGTTTTTTCAACTACTATCGTGACTTCATTGCCACTGCCCGGATAGATAAACTGCCTGACCGTGGTCGGACGGTACAGTACATCATCTTCAGAGTCAGCGGCGGTTGCCACAAAGGTGTGAAGTCCGCTGTATAACGGAATCGGATCCATCATAGTTGAGCCATAGGGCAAAATATAATAACCTGCGTTGGCAGCCTCGGGATCAATATATACCCTTGCGTTTTGAATAGAGTGACCGTCTGTATCAACAACATGCACACTTACTCTTGCGGTTATGTCCTTGTTATTGATTTTGATGACTTTTTGCAGGGTGTTGCTCATACCCTTGCTGTTGGTCACCGTCAGTGTGAAAATGTATTCACCCGGGGCATAGTATTTGTGGTAAGAAACTCCTTTTTTGGAAATTGTACCATCACCGAAGTCCATAGTATACGATACATTGCCCTTGCCTTTGTTTGAATCAGTTGCATCAAAGGTGTACTCCACACCCACTTCACCGTAATCAATGCAATTGATAGTGGCAACGGGCTTTGATGTCAGATTGCAACGCTTGTTCTCGCTGACGTCAGTACCCTTGTTTCCGTAGTTATCCTGAACGATTATTCTGTATTTTATCTGCTTCATATCGCCGGACAGCTCCGTGTCATCATAGGAGAATTTGCCCGTATCGTTTGGTTCAATAGCACCGATACGCTCGTATGTCTGTCCGCCGTCAGTACTTCTTTCAAGATAATATGCTGCCGTGTCCTCGTCCTTTGAGCCCTGCCATGAGATGGTTGCTACATTTTCTTCATCATCAATGCCCACACTCAATCCCGTTGTGCTGTCGATCGTGACCTTGGCGGTAAATTCCTTCTCTGTCGGGTCGCTGATGTTGCCCGAACGGTCAGTCGCCTGTGCAGAGATTATCACCTTGTCGACGTTGGTAAGGTTGAGCTTAGACAGATCGACAGAAGAGGCATAGCTCGCACCGTCAAATTCGGATTTTTCAAACAGCTGTTTAAATTCAGACATTTTGCCGTCGATTTTATAGCTTACCGTTATATCGCTGAGGTATACGTCATCAACAGCATAGAAGCCTATTTTCATACTGTCTGAGGAAATGATATCTCCCCTGCTTCCATTGATCGTGATGATGGGAGCTGTTTCGTCCTTGACCGTCTGAGCGGATACCGCTGCCGACAGATCGCCGACATTTCCAAGATTGTCAAGTCCCCTTACTTTATAATAGTATACGGTATTGCTCTGAACGTCCTTGTCAAGGTAGGAATGTCCCTTAACACGCTCGGCTATCAGGCTGTATTCACCGTCAGGCTCTGTGCTTCTGTAGACGTTTATTCCTGCAACATCTACCTTGAAGGTGTCATCCAAATCGGGATTATCTCCATAGGGCGAACAGTAGATATAAATTGAGGTTGCGTCCGCTGTGGCGTTGATGGTTTCTATTGCCTTGGGTCCTTTTCTGGAAATTTCGTACTCGGCAATACACTCTTCTGACTGAACGTGACCTTTTTTGTCAAAAATCTCTGTCTTAACATAGAGCTTGCCCTCGTCAAAGTCCGAAATATCCCACTTGTAGGCAAAGGTCGTACTGTTGTAATTTTCCTGCTTTTCCTGTGTGGTTATTTTTGTCCAGGTCTTTTTGTCGGTTGAATAATACAGCACCAGCTTGCCCACGGCAGTGTCGTCATAGGCTTTAATATTGAAATCAATGCTGTAATTCACCTTGCCGGGAAGTGGCAGATAGTCGCTTATCTGCGGCGGAGCGGAATCCTCGGGCGTGGTAAAGGTTATCTCGTCAGATTCGGTACCCCTGTTTCCGTAAAAGTCATAAGCCAACACACGGTAGGTATAACTCGTGTTTTCTTCAAGACCTGTGAGGTTGTAGCCAAGGGTATATATGGATGAAGCAATTTTCACAAACTCTCCGTCAATTTTCTGCTCGACCTCAAAGTATGCAGCGTCCTTGTCTGCCGATTTGTCCCACTTTAACGTGGCTGACTTGACGGTTATGCTTTCAGCCTGAACACCTGTGATTTTTTGCGGGCCCTTGTTATCAACTGTGTATTCGTAAATATCGGTAAACTCGCTGCTGTTACCGCTTGTATCGGTGGATTTGAATTTCAGATATACCTTCTCCGGGAAGGTGGTTGTATCGATCTCGGGCTTCCAGTTATCGCCACTGCCCTCAGCTATCACTTTCCAGCTTTGCTTGTCCTCGGAATAGTACGCCTCTGTCTTTTCAACCTGAACATCATCGGAAACTACGATCCTGAACTCCTGCTTACCTGCGATAACACTGCCTGTTTTGGGCGTGACCGAAAATATCCTCGGCGGCTCGGTATCGTCAACCATTCCGCCTGTAGCTATATATTCACTGCTTTCAATAAAAGCATACTGAGCGAAGCGGTCATAGGCTACAACGATGTAGTCATATATCTCGCCCTTTACAGCGGTGGCATCGGTATAGGAAGTGTTATCTCTTCCCTCTATGCTTTTTATTCTTCTGAACGAATACTGCCCCCATCTTCTGAAAATATGGTAGCCGTTTACGTCCGCCTCAACACCCTTGTCCCAGTTGAGATAGACTGAGTTTGACTTGCCGTAAACCTTAAGTCCGGTCACGGGCGAGGGCGGATCTTTGTCAACTTCAAATTCAATTGTTTTTGAAACTTCATCATCTGATTCAGGCGTTACGCTGAATTTCAGATAATAAGTGCCTGTTTCAAGCCCATAAATCGGAAGCTCAAAGTAACAGTATCCGGCTGACTTAACCTCTGTTATCTTTATTTTCAGCTCGCTCAGATCGTTCTTGTCACTGCCGGTATATACCTTATATGAAGCATTGTTCATAAAGAACGGGTCAGTGATATAAGCATTTACACGAGTGTAATTTGCCTCACCGCCGACAACGCCATCCTTGAATCTGCCTTCATCAAAGGAAACCTCGGTGATATCGCAGTCGGTAAGCTTGACTTTTAGTGCGAATTTTTTTGACTCTACATTGTTGTTGTCTACATAAGATACTTCATAATCTCTGCCGGCAAGCTCGCCAAGACCGCTCTCTGCAAATGAAGCTTCGGTAGTTTCCGTAAGAAGCTTACCGTCACCGTATACTCTGTAGCACTTAATTGACTCATCGGAGTTAAGATCTCTGCTTAAACTCCAGCTGAAGCCTGCTGACTCTGAGCTTAGCGAATCCAGCCTGAGCTTTATGTTCAGTGCATCGGTATATATCACATTTACATTTGACATTTTTGCCAACTGTTCCGCAGCTTTTGTTCCGGAATAGCAGTATACATCAATTTCCTTTATGCCGTTAAAGGCATTGTCGGCAATTGAATTAACCTTCTTGCCGAGATGTATCTCCTTTAGCTCGGTACAGTATGCAAAAGCATAGTAGCCGATGTCGGTTACGCTGTCGGGCAGAGTAAGATTTTTTATTGCGGTACAGCCCGAAAATGCTTCATATTCTATTTTCTGTACAGTATCTGCAATTGAAACGGACTTCAACTCCTTGAAGTTCTTGAAGGAATCTGATGAAATATCGGTTATTCCGCTTGAAATAACCACCTTTTCAACAAAGGGACTGCACATCTCCCAGGGCTTCGGGTAACAATATAGGGTACCCTTTCCGCTGAGAGTCAGGGTTTTTGCATCGATGTCAAGGAAATATTTGAATGAATTTCCGCCGTAGGTTTCACGGCTTCCCTCAAGATTCATTTTGCCTGTTGATTCAAAATTGATATTATTCAGAATTGCATAGCCTGAGGCAGGACTGCCTGTTTTGGCTTTGACAGTAAGACTTTGATCAAATACATTTTCGCCGAAATTAGTCACGCTGTCGGGAATAGATAATTCTTTCAGAGAATCACAATATCTAAACGCACTATCTCCAATTTCAGTCAAATTCTTAGGCAAACTAAGTGTTTTTAATGCTTTACAGCCGTAAAAAGCCGAGCTTCTGATTTTTGTAACGCTGTCGGGAATAGAAACAGAACTAAGCTGCTTACAACCTGAAAATAATTCTGAGGATATCTCTGTCAGGCTGTTGGGCAGGGTGATTTCCGTCAAAGCCGTACAGTTTTCAAAAGCTCTGCTATCTATCATTTTCACCGCGTCGGACAAGGTCACGGTTTTCAGTGAAGAACAGTTGATTTGTTCACCGCTCTCACCGTCATAGCAATAGCCAAAAACCGAGCTTCCTATTATTGTTACATTTTTTCCGAGGTCAACAGCCGGCAGGCTTGCACAGCCGGCAAAAGCTTCACGCCCTATTTCTGTGACGCTGTCGGGTATTTTAACTGTTTTAAGAGAGGTACAGCCTGCAAATGCACTTTCGGAAATATAGGTCACGCCGTTTTCTATAACAACAGCTTCTATATCGTTCCTTAACAAATACCATGGATAAATGTCGTCGTATCCGTTGTATACTTTACTCATTTCGCCCTCACCGCTGATGGTGAGAGTTTTTGAAGAAGTGTCGTATTTATAGCTGACATTTTCATTTAGGTCGCCCTGTGGTGAAATACTGCCTGTGGAAACAAAATTCAGCTTATGTGTTTTGGCATAAAAGCTGCCGGTGCTTCCGGTTTTGCACTTGACTGTAAATTTGGGATTTTCGCTAAAAGCACCATTTTCTATATCAAGAAGGCTGTCGGGCAGTTCTACTGTGGTAAGCTTATTAAAATAGTGGAATCCGCCGTCACTGATGCACGTGATACCCTCCTTGATCACAAGCGTCTTTGTATAATCGGCAAAAATATCCCATGGAGCACGGGAACAGTCCTGTCTTTGATAATAGATGAAGTAGCCGGTTGCACCATTTCCGGTCAAAGTGAGAGTTTCGGTTTTGAAGTCCATGGTAGCAGTTATCTTTTCTTCATCAGACCAGCCATCTTCCACACTCACAGAACCCTCTGCCATACCTGTAGATGAAAAATTCACCTCAGCCTGTGCCGCAGCAAGCCATACGGGACCGCCGAGCTTGGCATATACCGTTAAGCTTTCACAGCCGAAAAAACCGCTCCTGCACACAGTTACGCTGTCAGGAAACTCCAGCTTCTCCAATTCGGGAGAGCCGGAAAACACGCTGTATCCGATATATGTAAGCTTGCTGTTAAGCGTGACAGTCTTTAGCTTTGAAAAATTATCAAAGCAATCTCTGCCAAGTCCGGTAATATCCTTGCCTATCACAATGGCTTGTGCATCCTCTGACAGGATAGACCACGGATATTTAGTGCTGTCGTAGTAATATTCATCTTGAAGCTCAGCTTCATCACCGACAAAGCCACTTCCCGAAACAGTCAGCTGTTTTTTTGATGCGTCATAAACATAGCTGATATTTCCGTTGAAGGTTCCCTTAAATTCTGCATTGCCGGTTGAAACAAACTTATAGTTATGTTTTTGTGCATAATAATAGGCATAACTGCCGGTTTTTGCTTTGATCGTTACATCAGAAGGAAAATCGTTTCCGTAAATTCCACCGATCGAACCAACGCTGTCGGGTATTTCAATTTCTTTAAGAGAATTACACTGATTAAAAGCATAATTACCGATCGTTGACAGCTTATTACTGAGCTTTACAGACGCCAATGCAGTACATCTGTCAAAGCAGTAACTACCTATTTCGGTAACACCGTCGGGAATTGTGATCTGTGTCAAAGCTGAACAGTTTCTGAAAGCCTCATCGCCGAGCTTTGTCAAGCCTTTGCCGAGAGTAAGGCTTTGCAGGGCATTACAGCGGGAAAAGCAGTAATTACCAATTGAAGTAACGGTATCGGGGATTATTAGCTCCGTCAATGCTGAACAGTCACTGAAAGCAGAGTCACCGAGCTTTGTCAGACCACTGCCGAGGGTCAGGCTCTGCAAAGCACTGCAGCCGTAAAAACAATGCTCACCGATAGACTCGACACTGTCGGGCAGAGTGACGGCTTCAAGATTTCTATAATAATTGAAACAGCTGTCACCAAGAGCGGTTATACCTTTTTTTACAACCAGCGACTTCACCTGATCTTTTGTGCCGGAATCGATTTTAGGTGATGAAGCAGTACCGGTTCCGCTGATGGTGAGCGAACCGTCTTGCTTGTTGAAATAAAAATCAACACCCTCACCGGCATTGCCCGTGATCATGTCACTGTTTTCCGGCTCAGTGTCATCATCTTCAACAGGCTCGTCAATCTCGATCTTCCCCGAACTTACCGATTGGTCGTTAATTTGAGCTGTAACACTCAAAATAGGGGTGTTCATACTTAACAGAATAACAGCCACCAAAACAGCCGCTATCCCCCTCCTGAAAATTTGCATACTATCACTCCTCGTACAATAAAAATTTTTCATTAGGCTTGTCTGTAAAGATAATAATTTGTCAAAGCAAAACTTACATATCCATACATTTACTATAATAACATCTTTTACTTTTTTCGTCAACTCTTATTTTTTAAACAAATTTGTAAATTGGGGATAAATGGAAAATTTTTGCTTGTAAAATTTTGTAGAATGTGATAAAATATTTGTGTATATATTTTGCTGTACTTTTATCGAAGTGAGGGAATGGAAATGGTTACGGGTGAGCTAAAAAATAAAATCGACAGTCTTTGGGAGATATTCTGGACTGGTGGTTTGACTAATCCGCTTGATGTTATAGAACAGATCACGTATTTGATGTTTATTCATGATCTTGACGACAGCGACAACCGCAGAGCGAGGGAAAGCTCTATGCTGGGGCTGCCGTATAAGAGTATTTTTGACGGTGAGGTGACTGTCGGTGACCGCAAGATCGAGGGCAGACAGCTCAAATGGTCGGTGTTCTGTGACCTTCCGGCAGGGCAGATGTATTCACTTATGCAGGAGTATGTATTTCCGTTTATCAAAGGACTTCACGGGGATAAAAACAGTGCCTATTCAAAATATATGGATGACGCTATTTTCAAGCTGCC
>CACYCD010000260.1 GCA_902772755.1 uncultured Ruminococcus sp. | reverse complement strand
AATGCACACATAACAGCAAGTCCGCCCGTGGCGAGCATTGGCAAAAGTGAAAACTTTGGTACGACAGGCTGATGATAGCTGTGAAATCCGCTTCCGAGCAGAATGCTCACACCGTAGGCAGTCAGGCTTGACACCACGCAGGGAACAAACGCCGAGTAATACAGCACGCCCACGGCGATCACTTCCATTGCGAACAGTGCCGCAGTCAGCGGAGTGCCGAACAGAGCGGAGAACAACGCACCCATACCGCACATTACGGCGGTGTTCATATCCTTTGAATCGAGCCGGAATATTCTGCCCACCTGAGCTCCGATGCTTCCGCCCAGCTGGAGTGCCGCTCCCTCTCGTCCTGCCGAACCGCCCACAAAGTGAGTGATGATGGTGCTGACAAAAATCAGCGGAGCAATAATTATCGGCACTCCCTTTAAATGGCGGATAGAGTGCAGGATAAGATTTGTTCCTCCGTCACCCGACAGCTTAGCTTTTTCATACATAAAAACAATTATCAAGCCCAGTATCGGCATAAGCATAACAGTCTGTGGCATATCGGTGTGCAGTCCTGCGGCGTAGGATATTCCCTTGTTGAAAACCGTACCTACAACTCCGCCGATACAGCCTGTTATGGCAGAAAACAGTACCCAGTTCAGAAATATCATAAAATAGTGGGAGATCCTGCGGATCTTTAGCTCCGCTATCCACAGTGTTTCCTTGATTTTTTCCAAAACAAAACTCCTTAATTGCACTTTGAAAAATACAACCTGTATTATAGCACTATCTTTTTTTTCAATCAATAAAAAATCAGAAATAATGCTTTATTTTCGGCATAGAATATGTTATCATAAAAGAGTAAATTTTTATACTGTTTTATTTTGCAGAGGTGTTTTATATGAAAAAAATTGTATTGGTAGGAACCGGTATGGTGGGTATGAGCTTTGCTTATGCGGCACTGAACCAAAATTTATGTGATGAATTTGTGCTGATAGACCTGAACAAAAAGAGAGCTATGGGCGAGGCTATGGATCTTAACCATGGACTGGCTTTCTCAAAGTCATCTATGAAGATCTACGCAGGCGAGTATTCCGACTGCAAGGACGCTGACATTGTGGTGATCTGTGCAGGCGTTGCACAGAAGCAGGGCGAGACCCGTCCTCAACTGCTCAACCGCAACACTGCGGTGTTCAAGTCGATCGTCACGCCCGTTTGTGAGAGTGGCTTTGAGGGAATATTCCTTGTAGCCACAAATCCCGTTGACATTATGACCAGGGTGACAGCCGAGCTGTCGGGCTTCCCGAAGCACAGGGTTATCGGCTCAGGCACAACGCTGGACTCCGCAAGACTTCGCTATCTGTTGGGAGAATATTTTGACATCAATACCAGAAGCGTACATGGCTACGTTATGGGCGAACACGGCGACAGCGAGTTTGTTCCGTGGAGTCAGGCACTGCTTGCAACAAAGCCGGTGAATGACATTATGCTGGAAAACCCCGAAAAATATCAGCTTTCCGATCTCAAAAAGATAGAGGAGGAGGTAAGACACTCCGCCTACAAGATCATCGAGGCTAAGGGTGCGACCTACTACGGCATCGGTATGGCTATAGTGCAGATCTGTCGTGCGGTTTTGCAGAATGAAAATTCCATACTGACTGTTTCCTGCCATCTCAACGGACAATACGGCAGATACGGTACTTTCGTTGGTGTGCCGGCAATTATCGACCGCAGCGGCGTAAAGGATCTGATGGAGCTGTCGCTCACCGGCAAGGAGATGAACAAGCTGATCGAGAGCTGTAATACCCTCGACAAATACTACGAGGGTATAGATCTTGGAAACGACGAGGAAAAGAAGGGTAAAAATGGAAAAATCGGATAGAATTGGGAAGTTGCAGGAGGTTATCGACAAGAGCAAGCGGATCGTGTTTTTCGGCGGTGCAGGTGTAAGCACCGAGAGTGGCATACCTGATTTTCGCTCAGTGGACGGGCTGTACAATCAGCATTACAAGTATCCGCCCGAGCAGATCATCAGTCACAGCTTTTTTGTCAGAGATACAGCGGAGTTTTACCGATTTTACAAGGATAAAATGATGATGCTTGATGCAAAGCCGAATTCTGCACACAAAAAGCTGGCTGAGCTGGAGCAGGCAGGGAAGGATATTGCTGTGGTGACACAGAATATTGACGGACTGCATCAAATGGCAGGCAGTAAGCGTGTGTATGAGCTTCACGGAAGTATACACAGAAATTACTGTATGAAATGCGGAAAAAGCTATTCCGCCGATTACGTTAAGAACAGTGACGGTGTGCCGAAGTGTGAAAAATGCGGCGGCATCATCAAGCCCGATGTCGTCCTGTACGAGGAGGGTCTGGACGACAAAACAGTTAATGCAGCAGTCAAGGCTATATCCAAAGCAGATACTCTCATAGTAGCAGGGACAAGCCTTGTGGTATACCCTGCAGCAGGTTTTCTTCACTATTTTAACGGAAAAACTCTGGTGGTGATAAACCTCAGCGAGACATACGCAGACAGAACAGCAGATCTTGTCATTCGTGACAAGGTGGGCCGGGTGTTTGAGCAAATAAAGGTTACCGAAAATATGTAGCCCTACAGCCGTAACCGCCGTATTATTCAAAATCTCTTGTGGATTTTGGATAATACGGCGGTTTTAGTTATGGTGCGAGCGGAGGGCTGTTTTTTTATGTGTAAAAACAAAGGGTATGCGGATTGTGGATATTAACGTGAGATTTGTTAAATTGCACATATAAAATTCAATATGTTTGTAAAATATTTAGGATTGACACACAAAGAGTATTGTTATATAATATAGACACAATAGAAAGTTGAATAATATTTCAAATATAGAAAGAGGTAATTCCGATGAGAATGATGACTGAATAGACAATGAGAACATCCGATGCCGGCTGGTACAGTTGTAACGTAATTTGCACAAGCAGGAAGCATGGTAGCAACAATGCACATTCTACATTTTGGTCTTTGATCGGTTGGATTTGGCAGGCTGTACTTGCAAATGCTAAGGTAGATTATCAGGTTCACAGATTTCATTGTCTCGCATACAAGGAGAAATTCTACAGAGTTTATCTCTATGAGAATGATAAGCTCTACTACAGCCCAACAATATCCTAATAATAATTTTTGCTTCACTGGAATCGGTGGTGGCGTAATGCCGTCACCGGTTCTTTTTTTGGAAACAGATGTAAGTACACCCCGGTTTATAGGGAAAGCAGGTGAAAAAATGAAATATCCCCACATAATGCAATATGATATCAAAGACTGCGGTGCGGCTTGTTTATCAATGATAAGTGAGTATTACGGGGCAAAATATACAATAGCCCACCTTCGCAATCTGATAAAGGTTGACAATCAGGGCTCAAATATCTATGGGATCGTGAGCGGAGCAAATCAGATACATCTTGATGCTGAGGCTCTGGAAGGTTCCTTTGAAGAACTTACGGAAGAAATATCAAGCGGAAATATTAAGCTTCCGTTTATTGCCAGAGTGCTGAATGAGAATAATTTTTTGCATTACATCGTTGTATACAAAATCAAGGACGGTATAGTATATATTGGCGACCCGGGCAAAACACGCAATACAAGGATAAGTGAAGAGCTGTTTTTGGAGCAATGGCAGAATCAGATAATAACCTTTGAACCCGACCCGGATTTTGAAAAAGCAAACCACCGCAAAGGTCTGCTTTCAAAATACTTTAAGTATATCCTGGCACAGAAAAAGCGGTTTATTATTGTTACCTTGATATCCCTGCTTCTTTCGGTCATCACTATTTTGAGCTCGGGATTGTTTACGTATATTCTTGATGATTCGTCAAAATTTGATTTGACAATAAACAGCTACTCGGATCATGACCACGATCACGATCACGAAGAGGAGCATGATCACGAAGAAGCGGAAGAAGCCGAGGAATCCTCGGATGAACAATCAGATGGTGGTACAAAGATTTCAGGCTCTGTGATAGATGATGCACTTAATGATGTTATGATGTATTTCACCGGAAATATCCACACGCTGTCAATAGCTATCATAGTTCTGTATCTGTTGGGTGCACTTATCCAGTTGCTTAGGGGATATCTGCTTTCCGTGGCATCAAGAGATATAGAGATGCCTATGACGCTGGACTATTACCGTCATATGATACGCCTGCCGATAAACTTTTTCGGCACAAGAAAAACCGGTGAGATCATGTCGAGGTTTTCCGACACTTCAACTATAAGAAGTGCCATTTCGGGTGCAACTCTTACCGTGGCGATAGATGCAGTTTCTGCACTTTTGACGGGTTTTTATATGTGTACAATAAGTGTTACGCTGTTTGCAATAACGCTTGCGGTGCTGGCACTTTATGCAATAATCATAACCTGCTACAGAAAACCGCTGAAAAATATCAACCACGAGATCCTCGAAAGCGGAGCAAAGGTCGACTCCTTCCTCAAAGAAAGTATTGACGGTGTTGAGCTTATCAAGTCCTACCGGCTTGAAGATGCCGTTACCAAAAAAACGAACAATATGTTCCAAAGAATGATGAAGAGAGTTTTGAACGGCTCGGTTGTAAGTCTGTCGCTTGAAGCACTTGTTTCAACGGTATCCTCGGCAGGAACGGTTGCGATACTTTGGGTAGGTACCGTGCTTGTAATGCACAGGGTTATAGATTTTGGCGAGGTATTTGCTTTCTATTATCTTATGGGCAGTTTTTTGGCTCCTATGGGAAATCTCATAGATCTACAGCCTACGCTTCAGTCTGCTATGGTTGCAGCCGAAAGACTTGAAGATGTAGTATCTGTCGAGGTTGAAAAGACCGATGGCGAAGACGGCAGGAGCTATGACCTCAGGGGAGATATCGAGATAAATAAGGTTGATTTCAGATATGGCTTCAGAGAGCTT
>CACYCD010000259.1 GCA_902772755.1 uncultured Ruminococcus sp. | reverse complement strand
TCAACAGCTTTGCCTATTATATCAGCTCTTCCTACCTTTGTCAAACACTTTTTGTCATTTTACCCCATCTTCTTCCTTTTGCACAAATTGAGACATTGTTTTTTGTATATTAGCGACACAATTTTTTTACTGTTTAAATTTATGTTAATTTGTTGATTTATGGATTGATTTTTTTCTTCATATATTGTATTATTATGGTAAGAGATATGGGTATCTCTTATTTCATTATATTAAAGGAGAAAGCTATGAAAAATCCGGCTAATGTTCAACACATTAAAAACTACTTCGGCAAACCGATCGTACTTGTCATCGCTTTGCTGTCGCTCGTACCTATTATAATGGGGTTTGTAATCTCTTCAATAGGTGCATCTGCTCTTGATGAGCTTATGGACTTTGCAATGGATCTTGCAAAGCAGACCGGCTCTGCCGCTGAATTTCCGATGACAACCGGTTCAACGGGAAGCTCGATGAATCTTACGGCTATAGCTGCCATTGTAGGTTGGTTCCTGATCTACTTTATGTCAAGATCCAAGAATCCCGAAACCACACCTGCTGCGGGTCTTATGATCTTTACCGTACTTTCGATATTGGGAATAATCGGTTCATCACTTCTTATTCTTGTTGCGATCCTTATTCTCTTTGTAGGAATTGCCGCAATCGGCGGAAGCAGTTATACTACAGGAGTTGACGGCACTGCTTCATCAAGTGTAAGCACAGAATTTGTCGGCGGAATTATGATAGGTCTTTTCATTGCACTTTTGATTTCAGGTATCATTTTGCTTCTGGCTTCTGTGTTTGAGCTGAAATTCTTCAACGCTGCAAGAAAGAGTATGAAATCCCCCTTCCTCATTGTTGCAGGTAAGGGCTACGGTGTATTTTCTGTTATCACAGCTATATTCACTTTTATCGGTGTATTCTCGCTTATCGCCTTCGGCTTCTACTTCACCGGCATCGACAAGTCAGCATTGGACGGTATGTTTGATTCTACCTCTGAATTAACTATCAACACCGGTTCTCTGGTAAGCCTGCTTAAGAGCTTGGGCACGCTTATGATCATATCGGCTGTTTCCTCGTTGGCAGAGGGCATATCCTACTGCCTGCAGGCTAAGCTGGCATTTGGTTACTGCACACTGGCAAAGACCACTCCTGCACAGCCTATGAATACACCCTACGGCGGAGGCGGATATGGTTTCTACGGTCAGGGTAATACAGCACCTGCTCCGCAGAACAACAATGCTCCAACTCAGGTGTACGGAAATAACGCTCCGATTCAGCCTGATACAAACGAAAATCCCTATGCCGACAACTACGGTTCACAGCAAAATATGAATCGATAATACGCTCACCGCTCATCGGAAAATATCCGGTGAGCGGTTTTTATTTTTTCGCAGTGTCTATGAATCCCACTTCAATTTATTCATCATTAGAGTAATAATGTATATTAACAAACATTCTGTAAATTATGCCTACAGTAATACGGATTTACTTGTTTTTTTGGGTATTTTTGAGCGTATTTTGTATTTGCAATTATTGACAATTAAAAAACTCTGCGGTATAATTTCAGCAGAAGTTAGATTATCCTTGTATACTATGCTTTAAAAATGAAGATTCATTTAATAGGAGAATCCCATGATAAAACAGACATTTTATAATCTGCCTGAAACTAAAAGACAACGCATTCTGAATGCGATCATCAACGAGTTCAACTCTGTTTCTACCAACCATATCAGCATTAACCGAATAATAAAAGAGGCTAACATTTCAAGAGGCAGCTTTTATCAGTATTTTGACGACAAGAGCGATTTGTACGAAATCATAGCAGAAGAGATCGCAGAGCGTATGAAGGATCACTTTATGACCGATCTTGTCAATGTTAAGGGTGATATCTTTAAGACATTTGAGCTTTTGCTTGAAAATCAAAGCAAGAATTTTGATACAAACGCCAAGAAGAAGTTCCAGAGCTTTATTCCGCTGAGAAATTCAGGTGAACAGAGCATTATGGACAAGATCTATGTAAGAATAGTTTCTTACAGCGATCTGATCGTTTCAAATATCGACACCACGGATTTTGTCTGCAAGGATAGAAGCTATATCAGAAATATCCTTGGTATGCTGTTTGCGATCTATAAAGAGGTGTCTGTATTTCTTGCATTCAACCAGACCACCAATGAGTCCGCCGCTGAGGATTTTGCTCAGAAGATAGAGATCATCAAGCACGGCTGTCTTAGATAAGCTTATCTTTGCAATATATCTTAAAAATTTACTTTACTTTTTCCGTCTGAAGTGCTATATTATTATTGTCGGCATTACTCACACCGACAAACGGATTGTATTCATTTGAAACAGTACCGCAGTATCAATAGTTTTTATTGCATATTTGCACCCCTTGGGTGTGAAGCTGTTTTCTGTGTATTCCGTTTGAGATCGGTGTGATTTCAGATGGAATTTTTTTATATTTAGGAGATCGCTATGAAAAAGAATACAGTCGCTACCTTTGCCGAAATGAAAGTCAGAGGTGAAAAGATATCTATGCTCACCGCATACGACTATTCAACGGCTAAGCTGATGGACAGCAGTGTTAATGCAATTCTTGTGGGAGACAGCCTGGGAAATGTTATGCTGGGCTATGAGGACACTGTTTCCGTTACAATGGAGGATATGATAACCTACGGCGGTGCGGTAGCCCGTGCGTGCCAAAATGCAATGGTCGTAATTGATATGCCGTTTATGTCCTATCAGCTCTCCCCTGTTCAGGCACTTGAAAATGCAGGCAGGCTGATGAAGGAGGCACGTGCCAACGCCGTAAAGCTGGAGGGCGGAGAAACGGTTGCAGAGCAGATCCGTGCCATCACTCAGGCAGGCATACCCGTTATGGCTCACATTGGTATGACACCGCAGAGCGTGAATGCTTTCGGCGGATTTAAGGTACAGGGCAAGGATGCACAGCAGGCTTTGCAGATAGTCCGTGATGCTTTGGCGGTGCAGAAGGCAGGTGCATTCTCGGTAGTGCTGGAGTGTGTTCCGGCTGCACTGGCAGGATATATCACCGAGCTGCTTGACATTCCGACCATTGGAATAGGTGCAGGCAGTGACTGTGACGGTCAGGTGCTTGTCTATCAGGATATGCTCGGTCTTTTCAGCGATTATGTTCCCAAATTTGTAAAGCAGTATGCCAAGCTCGGCAGTGCAATGAAGCAGGCATTTGACGAATATGACGCAGAGGTCAAGTCAGGTGCTTTTCCATCAGTGGATAAGTCCTATAAAATGGACGATGAGATAATCAGCTTAATCAAGGAGAAATTACAATGACAGTTGCAACAAAAATAAGCGAGGTAAGATCAGCCATTAAGCAGTGGAAAGCAGACGGGCTGACGGTGGGACTTGTTCCCACAATGGGATATCTGCACGAGGGACACGGAAGCCTTATCAGCACAGCCGTAAAGCAGTGTGACAGGGTCGTAGTAAGCGTTTTTGTAAACCCGACTCAGTTTGCCCCAAATGAGGATCTGGAGGCATATCCCCGTGATTTTGAGCGTGACAAGGCATTGTGTGAAAAGCTGGGTGCGGATCTGGTTTTTCATCCCGAGGTCAGTGAAATGTACACCGAGGACGCTTCAACCTATGTTGAGATCCTCTCGGATATGCCTAAACAGCTCTGCGGAAAGACCCGTCCGATACACTTTAGAGGCGTCTGCACAGTTGTATCAAAGCTGTTCAACATTGTACAGCCCGACAAAGCCTTCTTCGGTGAAAAGGACGCTCAACAGCTTGCGATCATACGCAAGATGGTCATTGATATGTCATACGGCATTGAGATAGTCGGCTGTCCGATCATCAGAGAGGCGGACGGACTGGCTAAATCAAGCAGAAATACCTATTTGAATGCGGAGGAACGCCGTGCGGCACTCTGTCTTTCAAAAGCAGTGAAGCTCGGACGTGAGCTGACCGCCGGCGGAGAAACAAGCTCCGAGATTATCCTTTCCCAAATGAAAGCTTTGATCGAAAGTGAACCGCTTGCGAGGATAGACTATGTGGAGGCGGTTGACGGAATTACTATGAACCCCGTTGAACAAGTCAAATCGGGAGATCTCATAGCAATGGCTGTCTACATAGGCAAAACAAGGCTTATTGACAATTTTACGGTATGATCGTCCGACCGCAAGCCGAAAACGACAAACCCCTGACCGTTTGGATCAGGGGTGATTTTTTATGCTGTTATGGATCTTACTATTTCTTCAAATTTCATAGAGTGGCTGGCTTTTATCAAAACTGCATCATCTTTTTGAAGGATCTCGGGGAGGGCTTTTATCAGGGCTTCGTTTGATTCAAAGTGAATGCCTCGGGTGTTTTTAAGCTCTGCCTGCATATTTCCTGCAAGGTCACCCACAGTCAGCAGGATATCTATACCCTTCTGCTCTGCATAAGCACCGACCTCCCTGTGCAGGGCGATCTCGTTCTTGCCAAGCTCCTTCATATCTCCGATAATACATACCTTGCGGGGATTTTTGAAGTTGGCAAGCGTGGCTATAGAAGCCTTCGTCGAGGTGGGGTTAGCGTTGTAGCAGTCGTCGATCACGGTGTATTTATCGGTTTTTATCACATTGCTTCTGCCGCCTATTGTGCGGTAGCTCTCGATACCGCTGACGATCTCCTCATCGGTCATACCCAGCATACTGCCGACTGCAACTGCCGCCATAGCATTTGCCGCCATATAATCGCCGATGGCAGGCACGGTCACGGGCAGAGCTTTTCCGCTGTAGTGCAGAACTGCTTTTATGCCGTCAACTGCGTTATTCTCCAATATTTCGGCGTAATACTCGTTTTTGGGGTCAAGCCCGTAGAAGATGGGCTTGATTCCGTTGTAATCCTCAACTGTTGACAGCTTATCGTCATCGCCGTTGAGTACGATCTTGCCGTTTGGCTGAATGTACTTGAACATCTCAGTCTTAGCTTTAAGCACACCGTCACGGTCTCCCAGCTGTTCAAGGTGACAACAGCCGATATTTGTTATAACGCAGAAATCCGGCTTTACCATCTTGGACAGTCTTGTCATCTCGCCAAAGTCCGATATACCCATTTCGATCACGGCTGCCTCGGCGTCCTCGGGAATTGCGAAGATAGTCAGCGGAACGCCCAGCTCGTTGTTGAAATTGCCCTGAGTCTTATGTACCTTGAACTTTTTGCTCAGCACGGAC
>CACYCD010000258.1 GCA_902772755.1 uncultured Ruminococcus sp. | reverse complement strand
CTCCAGCGGGTCAATGCCGTTGCCGAGAGATTTGCTCATTTTTATGCCGTTTTCGTCACGTATAATGCCGTGAATGAATACGGTGTCGAAGGGTTGGGCTTTCATATGCTCAACCGAACTGAATATCATTCTTGCGACCCAGAAAAAGATTATGTCATAGCCCGTAACAAGCGTGCTTGTCGGGAAGAAGTAATCCAGCTCGGGTGTTTTTTCAGGCCAGCCCAAAGTGGAGAACGGCCAGAGTGCAGAGCTGAACCAGGTATCGAGGGTATCCTCGTCCTGCGTAAAGTGCTTACAGCCACACTTGGGGCAGGTTTCGGGGGCGGATTTTGCGACAACAAGCTCTCCGCAGTCCTCGCAGTAGTAGGCAGGTATCCTGTGTCCCCACCACAGCTGACGGGAGATACACCAGTCCTTGATGTTCTCCATCCAGTGGTAGTATATCTTGTCAAAGCGTTCGGGGATAAATTTCGTCTTGCCTTCCTTGACACAGCTTATGGCAGGCTCGGCGAGCGGCTGCATTTTTACAAACCACTGCTTCGATACCATAGGCTCTATGGTGGTGTGACAGCGGTAGCAGGTGCCTACCTCGTGAGTCAGCTCCTCTATCTCCTTCAAAGCACCTATAGCCTTCAAATCCTCCAATATAGCTTTTCTCGCCTCTTGGGTAGTCATACCGGCATATTTGCCACAGTCGAGGACTTCCGGCTCGTTCTCGGCAAGCCTTCCGCCGGCTTTCAGCTCCTCATAAGCCTCTACATCGGCTTTGCCCGTCATGTGACCGTCATAGGTGAAGCAACGTACCATAGGCAAGTCACAGCGTCTGCCTACTTCAAAGTCGTTGGGGTCGTGAGCAGGGGTGATCTTAACCGCACCGGTACCCTTCTCCATATCTGCGTGTTCATCGCAGACGATGGGTATTTCCTTGTTCAAAAGCGGAAGTATAACGTGACAGCCGTGCAGGTGCTTGTAACGCTCGTCAGCCTCATTTACGGCAACGGCGGTATCACCCAGCATAGTTTCGGGACGGGTGGTGGCTATCTCGATAAATTCTCCTGTTTCCTTTACCGGATAGAGAATATGCCAGAAGTGACCGTGCTGAGATTCGTGTTCTACCTCTGCATCGGAAATAGAGGTACAGCAGTGCGGACACCAGTTTACCATACGGTTGCCACGGTAGATCTTGCCCTCGTTATAGAGCTTTACAAAGACCTCCTTGACTGCATTTGAACAGCCCTCGTCCATAGTAAAGCGTTCACGCTCCCAGTCGCAGGAGGAGCCCATCTTTTTCAGCTGACTTACGATTCGTCCGCCGTAGACACGCTTCCACTCCCAGGCTCTCTCGAGGAATTTTTCTCTGCCGATATCCTCCTTGGTGATGCCCTCCTTACGCATAGCCTCAACTATCTTCGCTTCGGTAGCAATTGAGGCGTGATCCGTTCCGGGCAGCCACAGAGCGGAATATCCCTGCATTCTCTTTAAGCGAATGAGGATATCCTGCAGGGTGTTGTCAAGTGCGTGACCCATGTGCAGCTGTCCCGTGATGTTCGGGGGAGGCATAACGATGCAGTAGGGTTTTTTATTCTTGTCGGGAACTGCATGAAAGTAGTTTCCCTTCAGCCAAAAGTCATATATTTTGTCCTCAACCTCTTTCGGGTTGTAGGCTTTAGCCATTTCCTTAGCCATAATTCTCTCTCCTTGGGGTCAGTAATACTCTTTCTATTATCGCATTATTCGGGCAAATTGTCAAGATTCTAATTAAAGCAATAAACATTACATTGACCAAATCTGTTATAGCCTGTTGCAACCACAGTGCCGTCCGACTTCAAGCCGACTGCGTGATACGCTCCTGCGGATATGGCTGTGATGTCCTTCCAGTCTGAAACATCGCACTGCCCGTATTTGTTGTCGCCGACAGTTACGACAGTGCCGTTTGACCTAAGCCCGATGGAGTAGGAATCACCTGCCTGCACAGCGAGCATATTTTTCCACATATATACATTGCACCTGTTGTATCGGTTGCTTCCTGCCGCTATCGCTGTTCCGTCCGAGTACATTCCCACAGTGTGGTAGCTTCCTGCCGAAACAGCAGTGATATCCTTCCACCTTGAAACATTGCACTGACTGTCCTTCCATTTGATAGTCTTGCAGTGCTTGGGGTCGTTCTCGCCGACAGCCAAAACAGTGCCGTCCGACTTCAAGCCGACTGTATAGTACTTTCCTGCCGACACAGCTATGATATCCTTCCACCCCGAAACCTCACACTGTCCGTCATCGTTTCTGCCCGTGGCTAATACAGTACCGTCCGATCTCAAGCCGACAGTGTGGTAATCTCCGGCGGATACGGCGATAATGTCCTCCCAGCCCGAAACATTGCACTGCCCGAAATCATTCTGACCCGTAGCTGATACAGTACCGTCTTTTTTCACTGCAACGGTGTGAAGAAAACCTGCTGCGACTGCGATGATATCCTGCCATTTGGAAACATTGCACTGTCCTTTTTCGTTGTTGCCGGCAGCCATCACAGTGCCGTCGGATTTGAGTGCAACCGTGTGATACACACCTGCCGATACTGCGATATTCTTTGCGGTACTGCGTGGGCTGTCGGTATCGTATGCCAAACGAAGCTCGGGAGCTTTAGCTGTATTTTGCTTCGGCTCGGCAGGCTCCGTCTTTGCGGAAACAGCCCTGTTTTCAAGCAGAGTTTTGAGATATTTGATTTCTTTTTTCAGCTTCTCCAGCTCGGGCGAATAATCGGCTTCACCTATCCTGACTATACCGTTATCGGAAACTATGACCGTACAGCAGGCTTTTGCACCGATGTCTTTGACGTTGGAAAAGCTGTTCACCTCACACTGACCGCAGGAATTGTCGCCGAAGGCAACCACAGTGCCGTCCGCTCTCAGCCCGACGATATGGTTATCTCCGCCGGCGATTTTTTGGATATCCTTCCATTTATCCGCATCAAACGTGTGGTCAAATTCTCCGCTAACGGAAACATTCCCGTCCCTGTCCAGCGACGCCGTAAACCCCCGACATATACACAAAGCAGGAACAACACCCGACCTTTTGTTGATCACCGCCTCGACCTCACTTCCCGAGGGCTGAAAAAATGTTTTTAACTTAGACATAATACTTCACCTTAACCTCAATTCGGAGAGAAAAAAATCATTCAGCTTTTCCCAATTATTGACAGTTTGTGATGGGTGGCTGTCAATGTATTTCCGAACATCTTCCATTGATTTTATAATGTAGTCATCTATGCTCTGAATGGCTTTGATCGTGT
>CACYCD010000257.1 GCA_902772755.1 uncultured Ruminococcus sp. | reverse complement strand
TACTATGCCAGATTAGCGGTTTTTATGTAATATTCTTCTTTATTACAGATTATCAGGGACCAGCCTTTTTTCTTGCCTTTGGTTATGGAGCTTATCAGTTTTACTTTGGTCAAACCTTTGATGGTTTTGGCTTTGTTGGCTTTTTTGGCTGAGGGGGCGTTGTAGACGGGGCTGCCATTGTAGACCACTTTTTTGGTGTAGAATGGTGAGGTATAGAGGAGGTCGATGCAGTCGTTCCTCATATAGCCCTCTTCTCCGTCTGCATTTTTAACTACAGACCAGCCGTTGAACCAATCTCTCACAAAGTATACGGTGTCGCCCTTGCTGTGCTCTGAGATTATCTTGCTCTGGTTTCCGTACTTGTCAACGATATCCTTGCTCCAGATCTCGGCATCCTTTTTGACGGTAACAGCCTTGTTTTTCATTCCGCTTTTGAGGTCGGCTTTGGGGTCTATCTCATAGATCTTTTTCTTGACGATCTTGCGGAAGTCGTTCATAGTTTGACCATATTTTTTCATCCAGTGGTCGGGGTCGCCGTGGTTGCTTCCGTAGCCCAATGCACAGGATTCTGCATGGCTGACAACATTTTTGTAGCTGAAAGCATATCTCAGGCAGAGGTATGCACAATAGTCTGTTGCCTTATCCATCATCTTGTCGTAGTAATTTTTGTTATACAGACCGTCCTCACAGCATTCAAACTGTATGTAGCCGGGATAGTAGTTGTAAGAGCCTTTACTTCCGCCGCCTACGCCCCAGCAAGCCATTTCAAACGGGAGGACCTGATATGCCTGGAGTGAACCCTTGGAGTCAAGTCCGATGAAGCCGTGTACGCAGACCTCTCTTCCGCCCGGGTGGTAGGTGTTCCAGTTAGGTATATATGCACTCAGATAGGGATAGTTTACACCCGTTGAGTGTACCACAACTCCCTTGGGGTCGATGGCTGTACATTCCACATAGCAGGCATTCTTTGTGAACATATACTCGTTCAGCTTGAAGTTTGTAACCATAAATCTGAAATTAACAGAGGTCGTCTTGCTTTCGTCGGTGGTGTAAGCGGTTATATCGCAGGCACCCTTCTTCTTTGCTGTTACAACACCCTTTTTGCTGACAGTGGCAATCTTTGTGTTCGAGGAAGTCCAGACGATTGTTTTTGCATTATTGGGAGAGATCGTAACGGGCATTTTGTACTTTGTACCCTTGGTTACCACTGCTCTCGGCACTGAGAAGGTTATGCTGTCAACCATCAGAGTATACTTTTTCTCGTACTTTACTGCGTACTTATGTGCCTTTGAATTCTTAAATACGTGAAGCTTCGTACTTGAGGGAACGGTGAGAGTACCTCCATTGATAGCGGTATCCTTGTTTTTGAAGATCAGGTTTTTCACCTTGCTGTCGGTGAATGCCTTTGTGTAGATGGTGTTTACCTTTTTGGGGATAACCAGCTTTTTGATTGCACCTGTGTTCATAAAAGCTGATACACCGATTACCCTGACTGTTTCGGGTATTTCAAGGGTTTTAAGATTTGCAAGGTCAATAAACGAATAGCTTCCGATATTTGTCAGCTTTGTAGCCTTTGAGAGGTCAAGCTTTTTTATGCTTTCTGCATAGGCATGCCAGGGGGCAGGAGTGCTTTGGCTGAAATCATTCATAGCCTTTCCCTTGCCGGAAATGGTCAGTGTGCCTGTGTCGATGTCAAAGGAAAAATCCAGGTTAGTTCCGACTTTTCCGCTGTACTCTATCACGGGTTCGGGCGGATTCGGCTCTGTGGGGGTGGTCTCCGTGGCAGAGGTTTCAGTGGGGGTAGTATCCTGTTCCGAGGTGGATTCGCCGGGTACGCTCGGCTCGGTTGCGGTGGGTTCTGTGCTGTCGGGCTGAGTCTCGCTTACAGGCTCACTCACTGTCGGCTCGGTAGCCGTGGGTTCGGTAGCTGTGGGTTCTGTTGATGAGGTATCCTCATTTACGGCTGAGGGCTGTTCCTCGCCCTGTGCTTGGTCATTATCACCGATGTAAGAAATCGGCGTTTCTGCTGCCTTGATACTGCTGTAAGCCGAGGCAGGGATCGCAGTCAGCAAAACCGCTGCACACAGCAGGGCAGAAAGCCGTTTTACGGTTCTTTTCTTCATAAATTCACCTACTCAATATAATATATCTTTTTCATTATATAATAATGTCGAATTATAGTCAACAAAAAAATTCTGTAATTTTCAGCTGATATTCATAGACAAGCTACAGGTTTTGTATTATAATTGATTTTAGTATACTTTGAAAAGAGAGATATTATGAGTTCTATTGATATAGTCGTCCCCTGCTACAACGAGGAGGAAGGACTGGAAAATTTTGTTAAGGTGACAAACACCGTGATCGAACGGCTTCCCGAACACAGCTTCAGGTATATTTTGGTGAATGACGGCAGCAGTGACAGGACATATCTTGTGATGAAAAAGCTTTCTGAAATGTATGACAACATCAAGTACATTTCATTTTCACGCAATTTCGGCAAGGAAGCCGCAATGTATGCAGGCTTTCAGCACACCGATGCGGCTTATGTTATCGTGATGGACGCCGATCTCCAGCACCCGCCGCAGATGTTCCCCGAAATGATACGTGAGGTCGTTGAAAACGGCTATGACTGTTGTGC
>CACYCD010000256.1 GCA_902772755.1 uncultured Ruminococcus sp. | reverse complement strand
GTAGAAATAGAGGATCCTGTGCTGAATAATCGAATGTCCCTCTTGAAGTATATATTTTACGGCACGCTTGGCTGCGGAGTTGGGAGCTACGGTAAGTCTGCCGTCATAGCGGTAACCCTTTCTGACAGCCTCTACCGATTTGAAGTGACCGTAGTAATATGTATCTCTGATGGACTGTGCAACAAGGCAACAGCCATAGAATCCCATTGAACCTGCTTCTCCCATAACAAGACGCTCTGCAATGTTAAGATCCTCAGCAGTCATAGGTACGGACATACCGTCATATTTATAATTGGGATCTGGATTTTTTATTGGGATAAGGTAGCCTGAGTTGTACTGTCTTTTTTGTGACACATCATCGGGAGTATCGATGGATCTGAGCTTTGTTCCCTTTACGTCCATATCCTTGCCGACCTGACCGTATGACAGGGTAACAGGTTCGGGACGATCCATAGGCTTGGTCGTTGTTGTTTCGATCTTAGCCTTTGAACCCGGCTGTGTGGGGGTCTTCTGACCCTTCTTAACGGCGACCTGATACAGCTTGGTAGCCGACTGGGTGGTTTCTACTGTAGGCTCGGTGACATCCTCCTGAGATACGGACATCTCGCCAAACATATCGAAGGCATTGCCGTAGCCCAGTCCGGAATAATCCTCATGCTCCTCTACCTCGGATGCGGAGAGCTTGCCCTCTTCATTAACATAGACCGAGTCAGTTATTGCTGTAGCTGTTGGGTCAATGATCGCCATTGGTGTAAACACCATTGAGGCAACCAAAAATCCGATGAGAATTTTTGCTTTTGTACTTTTGCTTAGATTCTTCATTCGTATTCCTCTGTTCTTTTATTTACAAACCCATAGTGTATTATATTATATTTATAACAAAATTGCAATAGTTGTTTTGTAGTTTTAACCTGTTATTTTTTGGTTCTTACTATACACAATTAACAAATACGGGGCAGCTCTGCTGTTTGAGCGTACCCGGGTTATGCTACCTATTTACGGCATTTTCTGCCGAAAAGACGCTTCTCGCAGGAGCGTGGCAGGCTCCAGTCGACCAGGATCGTGTCATCTCCGATCACTCCTATCTTCTGCCAGGGGATAACATAATCGTTTCTTTTTCCGAATATGCTGAACAGACGGCAGCCTCCGTAGATTATCAGTGCGTTTATCCTTGCACATTCGACATCTATATCCAGGTCATCGACAAAGCCTATCCTTGCACCCGTCTTTCTGTTGATCACTTCCTTGTGCCTCAGCTCATAAAAACTGCAATTCATTTCAATGCCTCCATTGACATTTTCATAAACCTTTGTTACAATTGATATGAAGGAAGAATATGAAATATTACTGTTGCGTTTGCAGTAAATACCTTGTTCTACAAAGGAGAATAAACTATGAGCTATAAATTATTTTGTGATTCGACCTGCGACCTTCCCAATGAGCTTGCCGTTGAATATGGGATAGAGATAATCCCCATGCAGTTCAGTGTAAATGATGAAAACTATAATCACTATCTTGACTGCCGTGAAATGTCGCTTGCCGACTTTTACGCCGAGTTAAAGAACGGTGCCGATGTCAAGACCTCACAGGTTCAGATGGCTATGTTTGAGGATGCATTTGAACCGCACCTTGAAAACGGTGAGGATATAATCTATATCTGCTTCACCTCCGGACTCAGCGGAACGTACAACACCTGCAACATCATTGTTGATGATTTGAGGATAAAGTATCCCGAAAGAAAGATCACCGTCATTGATTCTTTGTGTGCATCTGTCGGCGAGGGCTTGCTTGCCTACCTTGCCGCCAAAAAGATGAATGAAGGTGCTAACTACTTTGAGCTGTGCGACTATATCGAGGCTGTCAAGCTCAAGGTGATACACTGGTTTGTCGTTGACGACCTTGATGAGCTCAAGCGTGGCGGCAGGATTGGTGCATTATCCGCAACCTTCGGAAAGGCTCTGCAGATAAAGCCCCTCTTGTCCGTTGACAATGATGGCAAGCTGGTGGCTGTTTCAAAGATCAGAGGTGCATCAAAGGTATTTTCGACTATAGTTGACAGAGTACAGAGAGATGCCGAGGAGCTTGAAGCTCAGACGGTCTTTGTCGCTCAGGCTGAATGTCCCGAAAAAGCAGAGACTTTGAAGGAACTGCTTGCACCGCTGTGCAAGGAAGTGATCATCACCGATATCGGACCCATCATAGGCTCTCACGTAGGTCAGGGTATGTGTGCGGTAGTCTGCCTCGGAAAAAGAGATCTGACATAAGGGCATCTCTAAAAACCTATAGCCCTCTTATTGCACCATAGCTTCAACCGTCATATTGTCCAAAATCCTCTCGCAATACGTCAGTATTACTTCGTGAATTTTGGGCAATCTGCCCATTAAATCTACGGCACACTAAAACCACTCTAGGTTTTTAGAGATGCCC
>CACYCD010000255.1 GCA_902772755.1 uncultured Ruminococcus sp. | reverse complement strand
TATTGTCCAAAATCCCCTCGCAATACGTCAGTATTACTTCGTGAATTTTGGGCAATCTGCCCATTAAATCTACGGCACACTAAAACCACTCTAGGTTTTTTAGAGATGCCCTAAAGTTACTATCCCTGTATGCCTCTGCACACAGGGGTAGTGTTATAAACATTATTTTATACTGTATATGTGCTTGAGGTACTCCACGAGCCTGTAAAGAGGTTGTTGCTTCCCCAGCCGGAGGAGGTGTAGAGGTTGCCGTCAAGTGTGAGGTCATCGGACTGATTCCATCTGTTGTCCCAGTTGTTCTCGGACTTTGCACCGTTCATACGGCAGAAGATGACGTTGGAATAGCCCACCGGCACTGTTACCTTGTAGACATTTGTATTCACCTTGACCATATCCACCCAGACGAAGGAGGAGGTTGAGCCTTCAAAGAAGTAGGCGGCGTATCTTGCGTCTGAGGTAGCGATCTTGGTGACATCGAGGTATACTGTTGAGCTGTTTACAACAGTAGGCTCGGTGTAGGTTACAGTCGGCTGTGTGACCGTGGGTGCGGTCTCGGTCGGCTGTGTCGGCTGTGTTGCGGTTTCTGTCGGGAAGGTGATCGTGGGTATCGGATACATACCGCCCTGTGCAGGGATCTCTTCACCTGTTCTGCCGTTTGTCTTGATCTGAGCCAGGTACTTCTGAACCATAGTTGCGTCCTTGATGGTGACATAATTGTCCGCATCAACGTCTGCAAGCTCCTGTGCGGTCTTGCTGAGGGTCTTGATCTTTACGACAGCCTTCTGAATGAGCGAAGCGTCCTTGATATTGATTTTTCCGCTTTCATCTGCATCGCCGTAGATGCCTGTGAACGGAATATCGATTGCTATTATGACAATGCCCGTATTTGCATCGGCGTCAAAGCTTATCGTCTGAGTATCTGCATTATAGGCAGTGGAGGTGATATCGTTTCCACCCTTGGTTATCTTGATATAATCGAGCTTTTTGCCCTCGGCAACAACTATCTTCTTGTTTACGTGGCAGTCGCTCTCCTTGTAGGTCTCAACAGCTTCACCGTCTGCGATGTTTGCAAGACCAGTGGTGTTCCAGACAACGACAGCCTTCTTTTCAACTGTTGTGGGTGTTGTGGGGGTCGGAGTCGGTGTGGGTGTAGGTGTCGGAGTTGTGATATTCTGTGTGGTTTCCTGAATATTTTTGGCATCGAAGGAAGCCTTATCAACGAGTATCAACGCACTTCTTGCGGGAACCTTGACGGTTGAACCGCTGACTGTGCCGAGGTTTGTGAGTCCTGCCTTGGAGCCGTTGGCAACGGTAGCCCACTGTGAGGGCAGGCTGACGGAGGCTTTCAGCTCAACTGTAGCCTCATAGCTGTTTGAGTTTGCAACAACAGCCACCATTCCCCACTCCTTGGAAGCGTTGGCTGTCTTGTTCTGCATTGTGAATGCGATCACGCCTGCACCTGTGGTAGCATAGTAGGAGGTATTTGCAGAGGTGTTTGTGCTATCGGTGAACGGGCTGTAAGCACCTCTGATCAGTCGCAGACCCTTGTAATACTGCACAAGGTCGTTGTACTTCTGGACTCTGTTCCAGTTGATCTTATTTGAAGCGTCGCCCGTGTTGTAGGAGTTCTCGTCACCGTACTTTGTTCTGGCAAAATCCTCACCGGCAACCGTGAAGTTCACGCCCTGAGCGGAAAATTCCAGCACTGCGGCGAGCTTGTTCATTGCAAGGAAGGTACCGTTCGTGCCGTCAAAGTCGGTGCTTCCGCTTACCTTCATGATCTTATCCCAGAGTGTGAGATTATCGTGACAGCAGGAGTAGCTGACAGTCTGGCTTGGCTGCTTTGACCAGTTGTTGCCCCACATAGAGGAGGTGTTAGCCATAAGACCTGCCTTGATAGCACCGTCACTGCTTGTATTGTTGTTGATGTAGCCCGGAGCTGCTCCCCAGTTGTCGTTGCTTCCACGGATACCGTCACGGAATTTGTCGTTGAAGCAGCCAACTCTTGCATCGAGCTTGGAGGCGTTGTCCATCAGTGCGGCGGAAGAGTCCGCAATACCGTTGGGGTCACGAGGCCAGGTGCCTGTCCAAGGCTCACCGTATACGATGATACGCTTGTCGATCGTGTCAAGCTCCGAGCGGATCTTGTTCATTGTGGTTATGTCGTGACAGCCCATCAGGTCAAAGCGGAAGCCGTCTATATGATACTCGGTAGCCCAGTATTTGAGGGAGTCGATCATATATTTTCTGTACATAGCCTTGTCGGAGGCGGTGACATTTCCGCAGCCCGAGCCGTTGAGGAACTTGCTTCCGTCCATTCTGTAGTAGTAGCCCGGCACTGTCAGCTCAAATGCTGAGTCCGTGGTATTGTAGGTGTGGTTGTAAACCACGTCCATAATTACGGAAATACCTGCATCGTGCAGTGCCTTGATCATAGTTTTCAGCTCTCTGATCCTGACATCGCCGTTGTAGGGGTCGGACGAGAACGAACCCTCGGGTACGTTGTAGTTGAACGGGTCATAACCCCAGTTCTGACCACCCTTGGTCTCATCGACTGAGCCGAAGTCATACATCGGCATTATCTGAACGCAGTTGATGTGGTTTTCTATGAGGTAGTCGATTCCGGTTTTGTATGAGCCGGCACCGTTGAGGGTAGTGCCGTGCTGTGCCATACCCAAAAACTTGCCCATCTTGTCCTTGTCAACGCCGGAGGACGAGTCGATGGAGAAGTCACGCACTGAGACCTCCCATACCATAGCGTCGGTAGCCTCGTTGAAAAGCACGTGCTTATCGTTGTCCCAGCCGTCGGGGTTGGTGGAGTTGAGATCTACTACCATTGAACGCAGACCGTTCACACCTGCGGCAGTGGCATAGATATCCCTTGTTTCGTTTGTCTTGCCGTTCACGGTGACAAGGTAGGTGTAGTACACATTTTTCTGATCGCCCTGAGCGGTGAAGCTCCACACACCTGTAGAATTATCCTTTTGCATATCGTTTGTAGAGATCACCTTAGCTCCCTGCTCGGCGTCACTGCCCTTTGAGTAGAGCTTTACCTGAACCTTTGAGGCAGTTGGTGCCCATACCTTGAAGGTAGTGGCGTTTGGTGTATATTTTGCACCAAGGTCGTTGCCGTTGTACAAGCTGTAGCTGTCAGAGGCATTTGTATAAGATGAAGAAATATTCACGTCAATATCAGCCCTTGAAGAAAAGTATTCGTCTGTGGTAGCTGAAAGCACATGAAAACTGAACAGACTGCACATCACAGCGATAGCCGCTATGACAGAAGTCATTTTGGATAGAATTTTTTTCATTCTGATTCCTCCCGATGAAATTAATTATACCTACAGATATTATATCAGAAAACAAATCATTATACTATATATATTTTAAATAATATTTCAATGAGTTTTTTGTAGATAATAACAACATCGAAAGAAATACGCCGAAGTGCTTTCAGGTATCCGAACTATAATACCACAAATAATTCAATTTTACAAGCAAATATACAATATTCAACTTTTTTCTAACCGATTATTTATGATAAGTAGATAAAAATTTTAAATGTTAATAGTTTACCCTTGATAATTTAAATATTTTCGATTTGTGTTGTAATTCTCCCGATAATATTATATAATATAATGTATACTGATGTAACGGGTGATAAGTATGAAAATTTGCGTATTCGGAGCTGCAAGCAACAACATCGGCAAGAGCTATATCGAAACAGTCGAACAGCTGGGCAGGCTAATGGGAAAAAGACATCACACGCTGGTGTTCGGTGCCGGCTCGGACGGGCTGATGGGTGCAGTCGCCAGAGGTATGAAGGAAACAGGTGCTGAGATCTACGGCATCGTGCCGGAGTTTTTTCTCAACGAGAAGATCGAGGGCTTGTTTACCGAGTGTACCAAAATGATAACCACCGACACTATGCGTGAACGCAAGGGCATAATGGAGGATATGGCAGAGGCGTTCATCATCGTGCCGGGAGGCATAGGCACGTATGAGGAGCTGTTTGAGATAATCACCTTGAAGCAGCTCAACCGCCACAACAAGCCCATCGCCATGTACAACATAAACGGCTACTACGACAGCATGGAGGAGATGATGCGTCACTCTATCCGTGAGGGCTTTGTGCGTGAAAAATGCAGCAGTCTTTACCGATATTTCGACAACGCCGAGGACGTGCTTGACTACATAGAGAACTACCAAGACCCTGTTATCACGATCCACGAGCTGAAAAAGTGATGATTATATATATTTTAATAATATGTATATTTCTCTGACAGATCTTTCTATTATTGCTTTAAAGCTTAATTTTTTTTAACCTTTACACTTGTAAACTTATTGATTTTATGGTAGTATAAATAAGTAACTGTGCAAAAACAAGTTTTCAGTTTGTTTGCCGGTCGTTCGGTGCAAGGCAAATGAAGAATTGTTTATAAACAGTTACGTGAGGTCACAACTCCAGCGGGCGGAGGGAAAGCTATGCGATACAGAGAATTTGGAAAAACGGGTATCAGGGTATCTGCCTTGGGCTTTGGCACAATGCGGCTGCCCGTCATCGAGAATACCGATACCGTTGACCGTGAAAAAACTATCTCACTTATGAGATACGCAGTTGACAACGGTGTAAACTACATAGATACTGCCTATTCCTACCAAAACGGTCAGTCCGAGAAGGTCACGGGCGAGGCACTTCGGGACGGCTACAGGGATAAGGTATATCTTGCTACAAAAGCACCTGTATGGGAATACAACAGCGAGTGGGATTTTGACCGTATTCTTGAT
>CACYCD010000254.1 GCA_902772755.1 uncultured Ruminococcus sp. | reverse complement strand
GTGAAGCACATAGGTGTTACGGAAAAAACTCTTGAAATATTCAAAAATAACAATGTCATTATCGGAGGCAGCTTTGATTCCTATGCAGAAGAATTTGCAAAGAAATACAAGCTGAGGTTCATACATTCCGATTTTGTGGTGGGCAGAGCAGGCGACTACAGCGAGCCGTGGGGTTCTTTTGTCATAACGCTTCGTTTTTTCCCCGACGGCAAGCCGATCATCAGGCAGGAAAACTTTTGTTCAGGCAGTTCCGCCGGCAGCTGCGGAGGAGGGGATTCAAGCTTTTCTCTCCCGATGGACTTTTATATGAGTATATCACAGGCTGATATTGCCGATAAATGCTGGAACAGCTGCTATGGTGCTGTCCTTAAAAGCAAACCGCTTGCCGTATTTTTGAAAAAAGCACGACAGAAAAACGGATATCTCTTTGATTATCGTGTGGGGGATAAGGATGCATGATATATGGAATCCGTGGCACGGGTGCAGAAAATGCAGTGAGGGCTGTCTGAATTGCTATATGTATTTTTTGGATGCACAGCGTGGCAAGAACGGAGCGGATATCTACCGCACAAAAGCAGGATTTAACTATCCCTTGTCAAGGGACAGACACGGTCGCTTCAAGGTAAAGAGCGGAGAACAGCTGAGAGTTTGTATGACCTCCGACTTTTTTCTGGAAGATGCAGATGCCTGGCGTGACGAGGCGTGGAGCATCATACGCCAACGTCCCGATGTAGTGTTTTTCCTGCTTACCAAGCGTCCGCAGAGGGTGCAGGCTTGTCTGCCCGAGGATTGGGGCGACGGCTGGGAAAATGTATTTTTCAATGTCAGCTGTGAAAATCAGAAGCGTGCCGATGAGAGGATACCCATACTGCTGTCGCTCCCGTTCAAGCACAAAGGAATTATGTGTGCCCCGTTTATCGGAGCTGTCAGCATAAAAAAATACCTCCCCGAAAATCAGCTTGAGCAGGTGATCTGCGATGGAGAAAACTATGACGGAGCCCGTCCCTGCCACTATGATTGGGTAAAAAATCTTCGTGATGAGTGCCGAGAGTACAATGTTACCTTTGCATTTATCGGCACAGGCAGACGCTTCATAAAGGACGGAAGAATGTACCGCATTGAGGGCAGTGAGCTTCAGGCAAATCAGGCGTACAAGTCGGGGCTGAGTTATCAGGGCAAGCCGATCGAGTTTAAGCTGAAAACCATTCTCGGAAACCCAATCCCCGAGGAAAAGCTCTACAAGCCGTATTTTGGCGAAAAATGTCAGACCTGCGGAATGAAGATGACCTGCAACGGCTGTTCCAAATGCGGGAAATGCACATAAAAATATATGCTATTGCAGATCGATTAGGAAAGTAGCTTGCATAGCTACAGAAAATACAGCATATATTTTCGGCAATTCATTAGAGGGTTATATAAGAGGAAAAGATAAAATGCGGAACGATAGAATAGCGGAGATTTTCAATAAGGCAAATAATGGCGGAATGCGATTTCCTTGCCAATGCCCTGCTTGCCGTAATCACTCTGCACACATATATATTCACCGGCACGATGGGAAGCATTGTGGGATTTGGACGTGGTGCAATGAGTGTGGGGCATCATCTCATATGAGCGGAAAAACTCCTGATTGGTGGGTAAATCCGGATTTCGTGGATAACGACCTATTATGTTCAGATCCGTCATACTTAAATGGAATATCTGATAAAATAGACCAATGGGTAAACTCTCTCTTGCCAACAAAAAGAGCCGAAGCGACATCCGCATTTGTTATGGAAGATAGATTCGATGTTATCTTCAAAGAAGAACTCCGTGGCATACCGTCGGGGACAATCGGAACTATTGTAATAAGGAACGATTTCAGAACAGTAAAAGTTGATTTCATCGGGACTGACAGTAAAATAGTCAGTATTGATGAAACTCCTGAAAGAATACTTCAAATTGTAGAAGTTGTTGCACCTAAAAATAACGGCTCAGAATCTAAACAATAACAATTTGCAACAATCTGATTTTTTGCTTTGCGGGATTCTCTTGTCAGGCAGAAAACGGATAATAAACTGCAGATGTTTTCGTTCATATTTGAACTTTTCCTTTCCTGCTAAAAGTCTGTTTAGTGTGCATATTTTCGAGATGATTTTTACGATAACAAGGAAAACCGGTGCAGTAATACCGAATAAAACAACAGCCCATACCAAAGCGGTACGGGCTGTAAGTGTTTATCTGTGGAGTATGTAGGTGTAGTCGTAGTTCTGACCGAAGTTGTTGTCCCAGTAGGTTTTGCCGTTTGCTGTGTAGGACAGGCAGTATTTGAAGTTTTTGAGGTCGCTTCC
>CACYCD010000253.1 GCA_902772755.1 uncultured Ruminococcus sp. | reverse complement strand
GATAGGCGAGATCTGCAAAAAGCACGGAGTTATCTTCCACACCGATGCAGTGCAGGCGGTGGGGCATATCCCGATAGATGTAAATGCTCAGAATATTGACATGCTTTCTGCCTCGGCACACAAGTTCCACGGCCCCAAGGGTGTAGGTTTTCTCTATTACCGCAAAGGCATAATACTGCAAAACCTTATCGAGGGCGGAGCTCAGGAGCGTGGCAAGCGTGCAGGAACCGAAAACCTTCCCGGTATTATGGCAATGACTGCCGCACTGAAAGAAGCTGTCGAAAATATGGAGCGTAACAATGCACATCTGACAGAAATGCGTGACTATCTGATCAGTGGCTTGTCCGAGATACCGCACAGTGCATTAAACGGAGATGCGGAAAAAAGACTTCCCGGCAATGTGAATTTCAGCTTTGAGGGGATAGAGGGCGAGGGCATAC
This sequence comes from uncultured Ruminococcus sp., assembly GCA_902772755.1. Classification (GTDB taxonomy): domain Bacteria; phylum Bacillota; class Clostridia; order Oscillospirales; family Acutalibacteraceae; genus Ruminococcoides. The sequence continues at coordinate 3,106 of CACYCD010000253.1, read as the reverse complement.
TGCTTTTGCTCGATCAATTGGGCATCTCAGCCTCCTCGGGCAGTGCCTGCACCTCGGGAGCACTCGACCCCAGCCACGTTTTGCTCGCCATCGGCAGGATACACGATGTAGCACACGGTTCACTGCGTCTTTCGATCGGTGAGGATATAACCAAAGAAGAAGCAGACTATATTATTGCATCTGTCAAAAAGGTCGTGGCACATCTGCGGAGCTTTTCTCCCGTTTGGAGAGATTTGACAGCAGGAAAAAAAGAATTTATTTTGAAATAGGAGGAAGCAGTTATGGCATTATACAGCGATAAGGTAATGGATCACTTTTTGAAACCCAGAAATCTGGGAGTAATAGAAAATGCTGACGGTATCGGTGAGGTAGGCAACGCAAGGTGCGGAGATATCATGAAGATGTATTTGAAGATAGACGATGATATCATAACCGATGTAAAATTTGAGACCTTCGGCTGTGCAAGTGCGATCGCATCAAGCTCAATGGCAACAGAGCTTATCAAGGGTCAGAGAGTGGAGGACGCTATGAAGCTCACCAACAAAGCCGTAGCAGAAGCCCTCGATGGTCTGCCTGCATACAAAATGCACTGTTCCGTACTGGCGGAAGAAGCTATCCAAGCAGCACTGGAGGATTATAAAAATAAATCACAGGGCAACGCCGAAAATTAAGTGTTTGACACCCTCTCTTGTTTATGTTACAATGTCATAGACAGGGGAGGGTGCCGATGTTTTATAAGCTTTGTGATTTCTATGTAAAAATGAACCCTCTGCATAATAAGATATGCTCCATGGCGGAGAAGTTTCTGTATGACGGAGCAATACCCATAAGCTCAGAGTGCATCACACTTGAAAAATATACCCGTGAACGTCTGCAACAATATCAGGCAATGAAGGATTATTCACATCTTTCTTTGGAAGAAATTGAATTTATCCTGCTTGCAGCCGATTTTCACACCAAAATACTTGATTTTGATGCGGTTATGCTCCATTCCTCGGCAGTGGTGCATAGGGGAGAGTGCTGCTTGTTTTCCGCTCCGTCAGGCTTTGGGAAATCTACACATACCAAAATGTGGCAAAAACTTTTTGATGCGGAGATCATTAACGATGATTCGCCCGTGATCAGGCTCATTGACGGAAAGCCCGTGGTGTACGGCTCGCCGTTTTCGGGCGGTACGTTTATATCCGAGGATAAGGCATCACCGCTCAAAGCAGTGGTTTTTCTTGAACGGGCTAGAGATAATTCTGTTACAGAATTAAATAACCGTGAAGCCACCAAGCTGTTTCTGCTGAACACCCTCAGACCCACAGACCCACAACGTGTACACAGACTGTTTGACACATTTGATACGCTTTACAGGCAGACAAAATTTTTCAGGTTGAAGTGCAATACAGATAAACAAGCCGCAGTGTTGGCTGAAAAACATATTTACAAGGAGAACGATTATGAAGGTTAAAGATGATTTTCTGCTCCGTGAGGTAGCAGGCTGTTATGTAGTTGTACCCGTTGGACAGAATGCAGTCGATTTTAACGGGATAGTCAATTTGAATGAAACAGGTGCGTTTTTCTGGGAACAGCTCCAAAACGACATAACCGAGCAGGAGCTTCTCGCCGCCGTACTTGACAAATACGAGGTAGATGAAAAAACAGCAAAAGCGGATATAAAGAGCTTTATAGCCAAGCTGGAGGAGAACAACCTCCTTGCGTAAAGAAGTTTCTATTTCAGAGCTTGTACCGCTGTTTCGGGAGATCCTGAGCAAGGGTGGCAGCGTCAAATTTTCTCCAAAGGGGAAGTCAATGCTTCCGATGCTTTCCGATACAGGGGATGAAGTGATTCTTGTTAAGAAAAATAACTACAAAAAATACGATGTTGTGCTGTATCACCGCAGATATGACGATTCCTATGTGCTGCACAGGATAGTCAGAGTCAGAAAAGACGGAAGCTTCACCCTGTGCGGAGATAATATGCTTTTGCGTGAGCAGGGGATAGCTCAGGGGGATATCATAGGTGCAGTGTCAAGGTTCAGTCATAACGGTGTTGAAAGATCGGCAGATGAGCTTTCGTACAAATTCTACAGTCGCAGTCTGCTGTTAAAAAAGCAGCTGCATTGGATAACAGCAAAAGCAGTACGGACATTCAGGGGTAAATAGTTTGAAAAAAGTGCTTACCGAACAGGAAAAAAATGAATATATTTTTATGATAAGGCTGATCTCGCACTCGCTGGGCAATACACCGCCACCCACAGTGCCGGAAAATTTGGATTGGAAGTCGTTTTTTGCCGTTACTCAGCTGAATAATGTCAGCAACATTATTTCGTATTCAGCCGATGCCATTGGTATAGCTATGCCCGAGGACGCAAAACGGGTGTTCACAGCGGAACGAAAATTTTCGCTGATGAAGGACGCCTCTCAGTTTGCAGCCACACAAAAGCTGATCTCTGCCCTGGAGCAGGGCGGAATTGACAATCTTTTGGTCAAGGGTCAGTTCATAAAAGATACCTACCCCCAGCCCGACTACCGCACCACCTGTGATGTGGATATCCATTTAAGACAGTCCGAATTAAAGCAAGCCGAAAGCATTGCAAATTCTCTCGGCTTTAAAACGATATTCAGCTCCGAGGTCCTGTCAATTGTCCGACAGGAACCGTTTGTGGAATTTGAACTGCACGCAGACAACGGAGAATTTGCAGATACCGTTTTTTCGGAGGATCTCTTCGCCTCCGCTGTTTTGAAGAACGGCACAGCTCACTGCTATGAATTTCCGCTTGAACAGCACTATATATACATTGTCGAACACTATGCAAAGCACTACCGTGATCTTTCGGGTATGGGACTGCGTATGATAATGGATATGTACTGCCTGCATAACTGCTATAAGGACAAGCTGGATATCAAATATGTAAACAACTGTTTAAAATGTTCCGGCATAGACAGATTTCATAATATGCTCATACAAAAGGGAGAAAAGTATTTTTCCGACAGCTTCACAGGACAGCTTGACAGCGTGGATATTTTTATCCTTACAAACGGAGTTATGGGAAACAGAGAGGTCTACACCTACAACCTGAAACGACGTTCCGACACAAACGACGGTGAGGGTGCGTAT
>CACYCD010000252.1 GCA_902772755.1 uncultured Ruminococcus sp. | reverse complement strand
CCGCCGAAAGCCGAACAGCCTCAGCCGATAATCGAAGAAAAACAGGAAGAACCGCCGAAGGAAGCTCCTCCCGAAAGACAAAAACCACCGGTGAGAAAGTCCATCGACAGCAACCTGCAGGGCAGTTATGGCGAAAAAGCGGAGGAAACTCCCCCCACCGTCAAAAGAGTGGAGCGTCCCGCAAAGGTAACTGAGGAAAAACCGCCGGAGAAAAAGAGAACTCCTCCTCCCCATTCGGAGAACTTCGGCTTGAACATAATGCCGAGCATAGACAGCAGGCTGATCTTCCGCAAAACACGCAGCAAGCTGACCTCGGCTGTGCATAAGAGCATTGACAAAAGGCTGGTTATGCGTAAAAACCATAAGGAGCTTGCCGAAAGCAGGAAAGTCAAGCCGAGCATAGACAGCAGACTAAATAAGAAAAAAACCGAAACGGATACAGTATTATGAAAATGATTTCATGGAATGTAAACGGGCTGAGAGCCTGTGTTACAAAGGGATTCAACGATATATTCAATGAGCTTGACGCAGATATTTTTTGTTTGCAGGAAACAAAGCTTCAAGAGGGACAGATAAACCTTCCCACAACGGGATACCGGCAGTATTGGAATTATGCGGAAAAAAAGGGATATTCGGGTACAGCTGTCTTTACGAAGCGGACACCGCTTGCCGTGACCTACGGCTTAGGCATTGAAGAACATGATCACGAGGGCAGGGTAATTACTCTGGAATTTGAGGATTTTTACTTCATAACCTGCTATACTCCCAACTCGCAGAACGAGCTGAAACGGCTTGACTACCGTATGAAATGGGAGGATGACTTCTTTGCCTACATAAAGAAGCTGGATTCCGTTAAGCCGGTTATCCTTTGCGGTGACCTAAATGTTGCCCATCAGGAGATAGACCTGAAAAACCCAAAGACCAACCGCAAAAACGCAGGCTTCACAGATGAAGAGCGTTCAAAAATGACAAATATCCTGTCAAACGGCTTTACCGACACATTCAGATATAAATACCCCGACCAAAAGGATATTTACAGTTGGTGGAGCTACCGCTTTAACGCACGAAAGAACAATGCCGGATGGCGTATCGACTACTTCATAACCTCTGACAGACTTCAGGAAAAAATAGTTGACGCAAAAATACATACAGAGATATTCGGCAGTGACCACTGCCCCGTAGAACTGGATATCGATATCTGATACTTCGGTTTGAGGAAGGAGAACAGCTTATGAAAATGAATATGGAATTTGAACGCAGACTTATCATTCCAAAAAGGATAAAAGAAATGTATCCTCTGGATAGTGAGTCTGTAAAAATAGTGGAACAGCGTGATGAGGAACTGAAAAAGATCTTCCGTGGCGAGGACGACAGACTTGTCCTTATAATAGGACCCTGCTCCGCTGACAACGAGGACAGCGTTATGGACTACATAACACGTCTCAGGGGTGTTCAGGAAAAGGTGAAGGATAAAATTTTTATAGTACCCAGAATATACACCAACAAGCCACGCACCACAGGCTCAGGCTACAAGGGTATGCTTCACCAGCCCGACCCGACGCAAAAATCCGATATGCTAAAGGGCATAATCGCCATACGTTCACTCCACATCAGGGCGGTCAGGGAAACAGGATTTTCCTGTGCAGATGAGATGCTCTATCCCGAAAATCATCGTTATCTCGATGATATTCTGGCTTATGCGGCTGTGGGTGCCCGTTCTGTCGAAAATCAACAGCACAGGCTGGTATCCTCCGGCATAGACATACCTGTCGGTATGAAAAACCCCACCTCGGGCGATCTGAATGTTATGATGAACTCGATAAAAGCTGCTCTCAAGGGTCACACCTTCCTCTACAGAGGCTGGGAAGTCCACTCCAAGGGCAACCCCTATGCCCACGCTATCCTCAGAGGCTATGTAAACAAGCACGGCGAAAGCCGTCCCAACTATCATTTTGAAGATTTGGAACAGCTTGTACAGCTCTATGCCGAGTCGGGATATCCCTACCCTGCCTGCATCGTGGACACCAACCACGCAAATTCCAACAAACAGCCGTATGAGCAGGTGAGGATCGCAAAAGAGGTTATGAGCTGCAGAAACTATGATTCACAGATCAAAAAGCTCGTCAAGGGATTTATGATAGAAAGCTACATCGAGGACGGCAATCAGCCCGTTGACGGCGGCTGCTACGGAAAATCCATAACAGACCCCTGCCTCGGCTGGGACAAAACAGAAAGACTTATATTTGACCTTGCGGAAAAGATATGAAAAAACGGCACAAAAGTGCCGTTTTTTGCTATGATTTATTTTTTGAGCATTCTCATTGAGTTGAGGACTGCCAGTATCATTACTCCTACGTCACCGAATACGGCTTCCCACATTCCTATAATG
>CACYCD010000251.1 GCA_902772755.1 uncultured Ruminococcus sp. | reverse complement strand
TCATTTTGTGGAGCGGATGATGTACTATGTTGAATGGGAGGTTAAGTACCCCGTTTGATGGGAATGGTGCGAAACAAAATCACATCAACGCTCTCGCTAAAAACAGTCCACCGGACTGTTTTCTTAACGCTCGCCTTCGATTCCCGTGATGTATTTAAAATCTTGCAAAAGAAAAACGATACCTTTTGGTACCGTTCTTTTCATGGAGCGGATGATGGGAATCGAACCCACACGATCAGCTTGGAAGGCTGAAGTTCTACCACTAAACTACATCCGCATTTTCGACTGCTCTATTATTATATATAAACTGACTGCAAATGTCAAGGGTAAAATTAAAATTTTTGATTTTTTATTTTTTCAGTTTCAAGTTGAACATAAAATCAATACCCGACACAAAAAAACTGATACGATATAATAAAAAATCCGAAACGGTGAATATTTTACTTTTCAAATGAGAAAAAATCTGCTATTATTGTACGATAGGAGGGAAGAAGTTATGATCAAGGTTGAAAATCTCAGAAAAGAGTTTAAAAAGACTGTCAAGGAGCCGGGGCTTGCAGGCAGCTTCAAGTCTTTGTTTCACCCTAAGAGTGAGCGTGTTGTTGCTGTCAACGACATCAGCTTTCATGTTCCCAAGGGGGAGATACTCGGTTTTATCGGTCCCAACGGTGCAGGAAAAAGCACTGTTATAAAAATGCTCACCGGCATACTTACGCCTACCTCGGGGACTTGCACCATCAACGGCAAGAACCCTACCGAAAACCGCAAAAGCTATGTCAAGGAGATAGGCGTTGTTTTCGGTCAGCGTACTCAGCTGTGGTGGGATCTTCCGCTCAGAGAGACCTACGGCGTCCTCAAGGAGATGTATGAAGTTCCCGATGACAGCTATAAGGAGCGTATGAGCTTTCTGAATGAAGTGCTGGAGCTGGAAGCATTTATCACAAGTCCTGTTCGTACTCTGTCATTGGGGCAGAGAATGAGGGCGGATATTGCCGCTTCTCTGTTGCACAGTCCCAAGGTGCTGTTTCTCGATGAACCCACCATCGGGCTTGACGTTGTTGTAAAGGATAATATCCGCAAAGCGATAGCTCAGATAAACGAGCGTGAGCAAACAACGGTGATTCTTACCACTCACGATCTTGCTGACATAGAGCTTCTTGCCGATCGAATAGTTATGATAGACAAGGGAAGCAATGTCTTTGACGGCACGATATCCGAGCTGAAAAGCCGTTACGGTCGTATCAGGGAGCTGCATCTGGAAACAAACACCAAAAATGCAGAAAAAGCTCTTGGCTATAGGGAACATTTTCACTTTAGTGATGATGACCTTAAGGTTGAGCAGGAGGGAAGCTCCGTCAAGGTCAGGTTTAACAGCGATACAGTTTCCGTATCGGATATGCTGGCTTACACGCTGAAAATGGTGAATGTAAAGGATATCAGCGTAAAGGATGCAGATATAGAGGAGATCATCCGCCGCCTGTACAGACAGGGGGTGTAGTATGACTAAAAAACTGCGAATTTACAGGGCTTTCTTGAGTGCAGGTATGCAGGAGGTATCTACCTATAGGGTGAACTGGATCTTCTATATGGCAGGTAATGTGATGGCATGCTTTGTGTCATACTTTATATGGAAGGCAGTATTTCTTTCAGGGAATAATAATTCTCTGAACGGCTTTACGATGTCACAGATGATAGTGTACATCTTCCTTATGTTCCTGACAAGTACTATGACCTCCAGCGGAGGAACCTACGACATAGGCGAGGAAATACGTGACGGCACTATAGCAATGAGAATGATTAAGCCCATAAGCTACAATGCTACCTTTTTATTTCAGGAGCTGGGCAACAAGATAATGACCATTTGTTTGCTGATAATACCTATGGTGATCGGTGTTGAGGCAGTGAGGTACAATTTTACCGGAGAGGTGCAGTTTGAGATTACAAACTTCCTCATTTATGTAGTCAGCTGTGTATTTGCTTATCTGATAAATTTCTTTTTTAACATCAGCTTTGGTTTTATTGCATTTGTGATAAAATATCTCTGGGGAGCAAATATGATGAAAAACTGCATAGTAGGTTTTTTGTCGGGAACGGTGATACCGCTGTCGTTTCTGCCCTCGGGTCTTGAAAAGATTTGCCTACTGCTTCCGTTTGCCTCACTCAACTACACTCCCGTGATGATATACCTCGGCATATACAAGGGTTCGACATTGCTGTATTATTTGGGACTTCAGCTGTTCTGGGTGCTGGTGCTGTGGGGACTTTCCAAGCTTATCTGGAAAATATCCACAAAGCATCTCACGGTGCAGGGGGGATAGTATGAAAACTTTAAAACGAATATCACGTATGCACAGGATATTTATTGTCCAAGAGCTAAAGCGGATGATGGAATACAAGGGTGATTTCATAGTCGGCATAATCGGCTTTTTATTTGCACAGGCAAATAATATGCTGTTTTTGTGGCTGATCTTTCGTCAGATACCCAACCTTGCAGGCTGGAGTATCAAGGAGATCTTGTTTATCTATGGATTTTCACTGATACCAAAGGGAATAGACCACCTGTTTTTTGACAATCTTTGGGCGGTTGGACATTTTCTGGTTCAAAAGGGAGATTTTGACAAGTATCTAACCCGTCCGGTGAATACACTGTTTCATGTAATGGTTGAAAAATTGCAGATAGATGCACTGGGTGAGCTGCTCGTAGGTATAGCGATGGTCTGCATTACCCTGCCCTCGCTGACAGTTGAGTGGAGCGTGCAGAAGATACTTTTGGCAGTGTTGGTGATACCGTTTGCCACGCTGATCTATACGGGCATCAAAACCATAACCGCCGCTATAGCGTTCTGGACTAAGAAGAGCGGAAATATCACATATATGTTTTATATGGTAAACGAATTTTCCAAATATCCCGTAAAGATATACAACAGCTTTGTGAGAAATATAATCACATACATAATCCCATTTGCTTTTACGGCGTATTATCCTGCCGAGTATATATTGAAAGGTGAAAACCCACTGTTCAACATCGGAGTGTGTGTGCTGATATCAATAGTGATGATGACCCTCGGTATAATCGTGTGGAACAAAGGAATAAGAGCCTACGAAAGTGCAGGCTCATAAAATTAACAGGTGATGAGTTTCGGATTCATCACCTGTTTTTTCAGTTCAGTACACAGACAACATAATTCAAGTAACAGGCGAAGATCAACCACAGCAGATAGGGTATCTGCATATAGCCGGCAGGCTTGCTTATTCTATAGAACATTATTATCATTGAAAATACAAGCAGGATCAGTATGGCTATCCATACAAAGGACGCCTGAAAAATATTTCCGATAAAGAATAATATCGACCAGAAGAAATTGAAGATCAGCTGAACTCCGTAGACGGTCAGTGCATATCCTCTGCTGTTGTCCTGCGACTTAAAGACGATCGCAGCACCCACGCCCATTAGTGCAAAGAGGATAGTCCACACTATCGGAAACAGCCAATCAGGGGGAGTGAGAGCCGATTGGCTGAATTTTTCGCTGAATGATTTTGAATAATCACGTGTGATAAATCCCGACAACTGCCCTATGCCCACGCTGATAAGCAGACTGACAATAATATTTTTTAGCTTTACCATAAGGATACCTCCACAATATTATTATGTCCGATATCCTGTGATAATTCATTCAGCCCAGATATTTTGAAATTCCGTTCATAATTATATCCTCCGCCAGCACTGCCATTGTTGACGGACTTTCTTTTGCACCGGTGTTTATCCAATTCACAACCAGCCCCAGACAGCCATACATTATATATGAGTAGTAGTGCTCGGCTTTCTCACTTTTGTAGCCGTATATCGGTTTCAGAGTGGTGTGAAGATATGCCAGGAGCTTTTGAAAAAAGCTGATATCGCCGTACTGTGAGAGTATCACCCTGCAAAAGCTCAGGTTTTCAAGCGTGTAGGTGAACAGATCTTCTAGCAGCGGTTTTTGCAAATCTCCCGGGCTTTCAAGCCGGTATTCGTCAATGATGCCCGTAAGCCCGTGGAAAAACTCGTTTTCAAGCTGTTCCAGCATATCGAATACATCTCTGTAATGAAGGTAAAACGTACCTCTGTTTATATCCGCAATGTCGCACAGCTCTTTTACGGTGATATGCTTAACGCTCTTTTTCTGCATAAGCTGAATCAGCGTAGCCTTCAGCAGGGCTCTTGTCTTGCGTGTTCTTCTGTTTACTTTTTCCATATTTGTATCCTTTCTGAACACTTTTGAACAAAGTGTTGATTACTGAACACTTTGTCGGAAATTGTTTATTGCCTTTTTCAATAACAATAGTATAATAGATATCAGTTAATAAATCAACACTCTGTTCATTATTTTTTTGAGGTGAGAATATCTATGAGTGAGAAAAAGCATACTTTTATACTCAAGGTTCTGCCCGTAATTGCCATGTGTGCGGTTATGTTGATACCGTCGATATACTGCTGTGTATTCCTCGGTTCAATGTGGGATCCCTACGGAAACGTAAGCGACTTGCCCGTTGCAGTGGTAAATCACGACAAGCCTGTGCAGTATAACGGCAAAAAGCTCTCGATTGGTGACAATTTTGTCGATAAGCTGATGAACAATAAGTCATTGAAATTCAACTTTGTCAATGAAGAAACAGCAGATGCAGGAATAAAGAACGGCACATACTATATGGTGATAAAAATTCCTGAGGATTTTTCAAAAAATGCCACAACGCTTATGTCAAAGCATCCCAAAAAGCTGGAGCTTGACTACACCACGAATCCCGGAAAAAACTATATAGCTTCCAAAATGAGCAACAGTGCAATTGAAAAAATCTCCGCTGAAATAAAAGCAAGTGTGACAGAAACCTACACAAAAACGGTTTTTGATTCAATAGGAGCTACGGCTGACGGCTTGTATGAAGCGGTTGACGGCACTGATAGAATTGATGACGGAGTAACCAAGCTGACGGCAGGAAACGATCTGCTGACAAACGGACTGCATACACTCTCCGACAGCTCGGTAACCTTCAAAAACGGAGCTTCCGCTCTTAACAGCGGAATAGTGACCTACACAAACGGCGTAGATGCCGTAAACAGCGGTGCCGCAAGGCTCAACAGCGGTATATCCACATTAAACAGCAAGACTTCTGCACTTGCAGGCGGTGTTACGGCACTGTCAAACGGTGCGGGTTCCTTGGAATCAGGGCTTGTTGCCTATCTTGGCGGAGTCAACAAGCTGAATACGGGGGCAGGGCTTTTGAAGAAAAATTCTTCTGCTTTGACAAGCGGTACATCTGCCCTTAGTTCGGGGAGCAAGACCCTGTATTCCGGTATAAAAACCTACACAGATGGAGTGAGCAAGGTCAACAGCGGTGCAAAGACCTTGAACGATAATTCAAAAACCTTGAACAGCGGAGTTAAAGCTCTTGCATCGGGTGCCGAAACTCTGCAAAACGGAATAGAGTCATATACAGGCGGTGTGTCCTCGGCTAATCAGGGAGTTAAGACCATAACAGATAATTCCTCTGCACTGAATGACGGTGCGAAGGCTGTGGCTGACGGCAGTACAAAGCTGTCGGGCGGTGCGTCCGATCTTAAAAGCGGACTGTCGCAGATGTCAGCGACCTTGGGAACCTCTGTCACAGACGACAACGAAAAACAGCTGGGTCAGCTCTCAAAGGGTCTGACGGCTCTCAACGGAGGTATAGCACAGCTGAATGAGGGCTTGCAGAGTGCCGATAATTCCACACTCGGAGATGATCTCAAGGGAGTGGGAGCGGATATCACCTCGGCAGGAAAAAATCTTGCTTCGGCAGGCGAGGGTGCCGAAGCCTTGCAAGCAGAGCTGGAGAAGCTCCAAAAATCACAGCTGTTTGCTTCGCTGGACAATAATACTAAGGCACAGCTCCTCGCCGGAATATCCTCTGCGGCAAACAAGCTGTCAACCGGCTTGAACGGAGTAAAGACCGACCTCACAAGTGCAGGCACAAAGCTGGAGAAGGCAGGTGCATCAGCACAGGCAGTTGCAGCCTCAGTCGGTAAGGTGAAGGACAGCGTAAAGACAATCAACGATAATTCAAATATCCTGCTTCCCACCGCAGGAACGCAGATAACAAACCTCTACGGCGGTTTAAAGACAGTAAAAACTACGCTTGACGGACAGGTGATCCCCGGCAGTGCGACCTTGGAAAGCGGAGCAAAGACACTTGCAAGCGGAGCAGACAGCCTGAAAACAGGTGTAAGCTCATATACAGGCGGCATCGCTTCTCTTGCAAAGGGCTTGCAGACTCTTGACGACAACAGCAAGGCACTTTCTGACGGAGCAAAAAGTCTTAAAGACGGTGCAGGAACTCTCCAAAGCGGAGTAAAGACCTACACAAGCGGAGTAAAGACGCTCTCAACAGGAACAAAGAAGCTCACTGATAATAATTCGGCTCTGACAGACGGGTCAAAACAGCTGACAGACGGAGCTAAAAAGCTGAACAGCGGAGTAAAGACCTACACGGGCGGAGTAAAAACTCTTGCTGACGGAACAAAGAAGCTCTCCAACAATAATTCAGCTCTGGAGGGCGGAGCAAAGAAGCTGGCAACAGGAACAAAGACGCTGAATAACAGCGTACCGGCTCTCACAGACGGTATAAGCAAGCTGGCTGCAGGCTCGCAGACGCTTGCAGACGGAACAGAAAAGCTCAATGATAATTCCGGAAAGCTCGTCAGTGGAAGCAAAAAGCTTGCTGACGGTGCGGTACAGTTCAAGGAGGGTGCCGATAAGCTGTACAGCGGTTCTGAAACGCTGGGTGAGGGCTTGACTGCACTTGATACAGGCGTTGTTACCCTTCATGACGGCTTAAAAGACGGTGCAGACAAGGCTGCCGATACTAAGCTCAGCAAGGCTTCAAAGGAGATGTTCGCTTCTCCCGTTGAAACAAAAGAAACACAGATATCCACAGTTGACAACAACGGCTCGGCAATGGCGGCATATATGATGTGTGTCGGCTTGTGGGTAAGTGCTTTAGCCTTCGGACTTATCACCGATTCTGCCCACGACCCACGTACACTCAGGAAGAACAGAAAACTCCTGTTAAGACGCTTGGCAGAGATAATTTTGGTTGCTCTTGGTTCGGGTGCTATTCTCGTCACCCTGCTGATGGTGATAAACGGCTTACAGCCTGCTTATGTATTCAGAACTTATCTGCTTGCCGTTGTGGTATCACTTGCATTCACAAGCATTGCATACTTCTTCTTCATATTCTTAGGCATCATAGGCGAGTTTGTCCTTATGGTACTGCTGATACTCCAGCTCGGCTGTGCCGGCGGTACGTATCCGCTTGACCTCTCACCCTCGTTCTATATGACCTTAAAGCCGTTCTTGCCGTTCTCCTACGGCGTCGAGGGCTTCAGAATGACGATCTCCACAGGCGAGAGCATAAGCGGAACAATAGCAATACTTCTCGGATACACCGCAGTATTTGCCGTGCTGAGTGT
>CACYCD010000250.1 GCA_902772755.1 uncultured Ruminococcus sp. | reverse complement strand
TGACGACAAAGCCGGGGCATCTTATATGATGGATAATGATATGTACGAGGCAACACACCCGGACGATATTTCACGAATAGCAAACGAAGCGTTTCGGTTTGCAACTCAGGGCGGAAAGTATGAGGTCATCTACCGCACACAGACCGATAACAGGAACAGCTACAAGATCGTCCATGCGGTCGGAGAACACGTCTATACCGAGGACGGAGTTCGGCTCGCCTATGTCTGGTACACCGATGAGGGTGCGTATTTAGCGGAAGAAAATGCACACCATACAAGCCTCAATTCCTCGCTCAGGAATGCTCTGCATAAAGAAAGCATAATCAACGCAAATCACTATGACTTTCTCACGGGACTTCCGAGTATGTCATACTTCTTTGAGCTTGCCGAGGAGGGTCGCAAGACTCTGCTTGAAAACGGCGGAGCTTATGCTATCCTGTATATGGATCTCTGCGGAATGAAGTACTACAACAGGACTCACGGCTTTGCCGAGGGCGACAAGCTGCTGAGAAGCTTTGCAAATCTTTTGAAAAAATATTTCAGCAACGAGAACTGCAGCCGTTTCGGTGTGGATCACTTCTGTGTGTTTACAAGCGACAGCGGTCTTGAAGCTACCCTGAATAAAATATTCAGAGAATTTCGTGATATGAAGGGTATCAGGACCCTCCCCGTGCGTGCAGGTATCTGCGTCAGCACCAATGATGAGCGTGACATCAGTACAGAGTGCGACCGTGCCAAATATGCCTGCGATACCATGAGAAACAACTATATTTCAAACTACCGTTATTTCAGCAGTGCAATGCTGGCGAAGGCAGAAGCCACACAGTACATAATCGACCATATAGACCGTGCAATCGAGGAAAAATGGATACAGGTGTATTATCAGCCGATCATACGTGCGGCGAACGGCAAGGTTTGTGACGAGGAAGCTCTTGCACGCTGGATAGACCCAACAAGGGGAATGCTCAGTCCCCGTGATTTTATTCCGGTGCTGGAGGAGTCCAAGCTCATATACAAGCTGGATCTGTATATTGCCGAGCAGATAATCGAAAATATCAGGGAGCAGGAGGAGCAGGGCTTGTACGTTACCTCAAAGTCAATAAACCTGTCACGGGCTGACTTTGAAGCCTGCGATATCGTTGAAGAGATACGCAGACGTGTTGACGATGCAGGTGTGAGCCGTGACAAGCTGAATATAGAGATAACTGAGAGCAGTGTCGCAGAGAATATAGATTTTATGAAGGCTCAGATAGAACGCTTTCAGAGCCTTGGCTTTAATGTGTGGATGGACGATTTCGGCAGCGGTTATTCCTCGCTGGATATGCTCCACATCATCAGCTTTGACCTTATAAAATTTGATATGCACTTTATGAGGGAATTTGACAACAGCGACAAAAGCCGTGTTATCCTGACCAAGCTTATCAAAATGTGCATTGCCCTGGGCATCGATACGGTGTGTGAGGGCGTTGAAACAAAGGAGCAGTCGGATTTTCTGCGTGAGATAGGCTGTACCAAGCTCCAGGGATATTATTTTGCACGTCCGATGTCAATTGCCGAGATACTTTCAAGGTACAAAAACGGCAGTCAGATAGGCTTTGAAAATCCTCTGGAAAAGGATTATTATTCCGATATAGGCAAGATCAACCTCTATGACCTTGCAGTCGTGTCAAACGACAGCAAGGACGATCTGGCACATTACTTCAACACCCTGCCTATGGCAATAATCGAGGCAGGAGAAGAGAGCTTTGCACTGCTCCGCTGCAACAATACCTTCCGCACCTTTATGGAAAAGATGTTTGACTGTGTTCCGACAGGTGAGCTTGTCAGATATGACAAGGAGGGCGTTACCTTCGGCAGTGCGTTTGTTTCCGCCCTGCGTGAATGTGCCTCCACGGGCAACAAAGCCGTGATTGACGAACAGACCGCAGACGGCTCTATAATCCACGCTATCCTGAAAAGAATATCCGTAAATCCCGTCAACAACGAAAAAGCCATAGCTCTGGCAATACTGGCTGTTATCCACAATTAAAATCAGCGTCACCTTCGGGTGGCGTTTTTTAAATGCCAAAACAAAAAATTGAGATTTTCTTGACTGTTGCCCGAAAATGGTGTAAAATCATAATGTTATATTATATTATTTTGTATAAAGGTATCGGCTATGAACAGGATAACTAAGACGGCTATGCTTCTCAGCTCGCTCTCGGCTT
>CACYCD010000249.1 GCA_902772755.1 uncultured Ruminococcus sp. | reverse complement strand
AGGTATTTTGCAAATGCACCGACATTTTTGCCGATGGACATTTTGTTGTCATTCAGAACTACTATCAGCCTTCTGCCGTAGCGTCCTGCATTATTAAAGCCCTCAAAAGCCATACCTCCCGTAAAGGAGGCATCACCTATGACTGCCACTGTATAAGTCTTATCGCCCTTGATCTGCTTTGCCTTGGATATACCGTAGGCTGCGGAGATCGACGTACTGCTGTGACCTGCGTTAAAGTCATCGTACTTGCTTTCGTTCCGCTTTGGAAAGCCCGACAAACCATCCTTTTTTCTGATGGTGTCGATCTTGTCATACCTGCCTGTTATCATCTTGTGAGTGTAGGACTGATGACCCACATCCCACAGCAGACTGTCATGCGGTGCTTTGAAAGAGCGGTGCAGAGCTATCGTAAGCTCCACCACACCCAGATTTGAGGCAAGATGTCCGCCGTTTTCCGACACAACGTTTATCAGCTTGTGGCGTATTTCCTCGCACAGCTCGGGCAGCTGTTCTTCGGGCAGCCGTTTAAGATCATCGGGGCTGTTTATTTCTGATAAAATACTGTAATCTGACATTTTTCTATCTCTGAGCCGACAAAAATCTATCGTTCGGGAATTATCCCATTCCTTATCCTAAGAGTTATCAGCTTTTTCTTTCTGACATTTTTACGGCTGTCTCACGCAGTGAGTCCGTGTTTCCCCTGAATCCGCTCAAAGCGGAAATTGCAGATTCCGTATATTCTTTAACAAGTTTTTTACATTCATCTATACCCAACAGGGTAACAAAGGTTGATTTTTCGTTTTCCTTATCACTGCCTATCGGCTTTCCGAGTTCTTCCTCCGAGGCGGTGACATCAAGGATATCGTCCATTATCTGAAATGCAAGTCCCAGACAGGTTCCGTATTCCTCAGCCAGAGCCTCCGCTTCTTCATCTCCGCCGCCTGCGACTACTCCCATCATACAAGCTGCTTTTATCAGGCAGGAGGTCTTTTTGAGGTGCATCTCTCTGATGATCTCAATCGGTACCGATTTTCCCTCCGACTGCAGATCGATCACCTGACCGCCGATCATACCCGTCATTCCTGCACAATCCGCAAGTATACGGGCACATTTTACACATTTTTCCGCACCGACCAGAGAAACCGCACGTTCACTGAGCATAACAGCAAAAGCATTTGTCAGCAGTGCATCACCTGCAAGCAGGGCGATATCCTCACCGAATACCTTATGGTTTGAGGGCTTGCCCCGACGCAGATCATCATCGTCCATACAGGGAAGATCATCATGTATCAGGCTGTAGGTGTGTACCATCTCTATGGCTGCGGCAAACGGCAGAGCTTTTTCGGCAGATGCTCCGCAGGCTTCGGCAAAATACAGCACAAGCAGAGGACGGATACGCTTGCCTCCTGCTTTGAGAGAATACCTCATGGCATCTATGACGATCTGCTCAGTGACCTCCTCCGTTGGGAGTGAATTATAAATCTCATTTTCAATAATATCTATATGACCCATCATACACCACACTCTTTAAGCTTATCCGCTACTATTTTGTC
The DNA here is from genome assembly GCA_902772755.1 of uncultured Ruminococcus sp. Classification (GTDB taxonomy): domain Bacteria; phylum Bacillota; class Clostridia; order Oscillospirales; family Acutalibacteraceae; genus Ruminococcoides. The sequence goes on along the minus strand of CACYCD010000249.1, from coordinate 2,413 downwards.
ATAGTATTCAAAGACAAGCTTCGCTTCCTTCAAATAATCCAGGCAGACCATCACGCTTTCGGCAGCATCCTTGTAGGCTTCCATGGTATCCGAAAAATTCATACCGCCGTTTTCCAGCACAGCTACCTTATTTTCAAGTGTTTTAAAACTTTCCTCAAAGCTCCGCTCCTGCAAAGCTGTATTGGCATTTTCGCTCATATTGTCCTCACAGTTCCTTGTCGGCATACTCCATCAGCCTTTTCAAACGGTGGTTCACACCGCTGCGACTGATCTTGTCGGTTGTAAGCTCTCCGAGCTTTCTCAAAGACATTTCGGGATTTTCCAGTCTGAGACAGGCTATCTCCTTCAGCTCATCAGGCAGACTGTTATACTCCTCACTCTGCATCAGCTTTTTTATGGCATTCACCTGCTTTGCAGAAGCTTCGGCAGTTTTTTTGATATTGTGCAGCTCGCTGTTCACCTTGCGGACGGTGTTGTTTCTGACCTGCTTCATAGCCTTCATACCCATCACCGTCATTGAGCTGTTGAATGCACCCATAAACGTAAGCAGGTCTGCTATCTGCTCCGAATCCTTGAAGTAGATTATATGGTAACCGTTCCTCGTCACCGATTTTGGGTGCAGGGTGCAGTTTTCTATGCTTGAAAGCACCGTGACAAGCTCCAGTGCAAGTGTTTTGTACGGCACTTTAAATTCAAGGTGATAACCCTTCTCCGGGTCGGTCACACTGCCACAGGACATAAATACACCGCCGAGAAAAGCCGAGAGCTGTTCGGTTTCGGATATCTCGGCACGGTTTATCCGCAGTGTGATATCCCTCTGTGTGTAGCCATAGGCAAAAAAGATTTTTTGGCAGTCATTCGGATCTATTACCGAGGTGGTGATCAGTTGGTGACTGGAGCTGCGAGGCTTTAGTCCGCAGACTGTTTCGGCAATCACGGAAAATATGCCTGTTACCAAGTCCGAAAACACATTGCTGACAAACTTGTTCTCGGTGGTAAAGACGATCTCACTTTTTGAAAACTTTTTTGCAAACAACAGCATTCCGTAGCACCTGGCATATCGGATAAAATACCGGTTGTCTGCACTTGACGCCAGCTCCTGCTTTACCTCATAGGAAAAAGACATACGTCCCCTCCTCTACTGCTTTTTTACATCACGATGTGCTACGGAGGTGGAATAACCACTCTCTGAAAGATGCTCGTTTATATAGGTCGCAATTGTAACGGAGCGATGCTTTCCGCCGGTACAGCCTACGCCGATCACCAGCTCGCTCTTGCCCTCCTCTTTATACAGAGGCAAAGAGAGATCCAGCAGGGCAAAGAGCTTTTCAAGAAACTGACCGCTGACGGGAAAGCCCATAATGTAATCTCTGACCACGGCATCAAGACCGGTGAGCTTTTTCAGCTCAGGTATATAATAGGGATTTGGCAGACACCGCACATCAAAAACCACGTCTGCCTCCAGCGGAATACCGTATTTAAAACCGAACGACATACAGGTTATCTTCATCATGTCAAAAAGGCTGTTGGAAAAAAGTCCGATAATACGGCTTTTCAGCTGTTTCATCGACATTGATGAGGTGTCTATTATGTAGTCTGCGTGCATTTTTACAACATTCAGCAGCTGCTGTTCAAGCTGAACCGAGCGTTCAAGCGAGCGATCCTCAAAATTATCCGCAAGCGGATGGCTTCTTCTGGTTTCCTTATACCTTGTAATAAGAACATCGCTTTTGGCATCTAAAAATAATATTTTAAACTTTTTCCCTTCGCTTGCAACACTGCGAAGGTCGTCATAAAGATTTTTGAAAACCGATGCACTTCTTATATCCACAACAACGGCACATTTGTGCATCTTTTTTTCTTCCGATTTATCGCAAAGGTCATAAAAGGTACTCAGCAACATCGGTGGCATATTGTCAACACAGAAATATCCCAGATCCTCCGCTGCCCTGAGTGCAGTGGATTTGCCTGCACCCGACATTCCCGTAATAATTAGCAATTCCATTACAGCCTTATCACCTCTGTTTCAAGATAATAGCCTGTTTGTTCCTTCACCGTTTTCTGAACATAGTCGATAACGGCATTTATATCCGAGGCAGTTGCATTGCCCCTGTTTATAACAAAACCTGCGTGCTTTTCGCTGACCTGTGCATCACCCACGGAAAAGCCCTTCAATCCGCAGGACTCTATCAGTGTACCTGCAAACGCACCCTCGGGACGCTTGAACGTACTGCCGGCAGAGGGATAATCAAGTGGCTGCTTATCCTTGCGTCTGCCCATCAGATCGTTCATCTTTTCTCTTATCACTTCCCAATCGGCTTTTTTTAGACGGAACTCCGCCCTTGTGATGATGCTGTTGCAGGTCTTGAACACTGACGTTCTGTAGCCCAGCTGTAAATTCTCAGCAGGAATT
>CACYCD010000248.1 GCA_902772755.1 uncultured Ruminococcus sp. | reverse complement strand
TGTCGCCGTAGAGGGTGGCGATTTTTTTATATTTTCCATTTTTAGTATTTTTCCTATAGAGAAAATACCCTGTCGCTCCCTTGGACTTCGTCCAGTCAATCCTTATCTTGTTGTCGGCAACGAGCTTAGAACCCTTGATAACGCTCTTTTTAAGCACCGTCTTGGCAGACAGCCCCTTTGTATCGTGATTTGACAGGTTTGTTTTTGAGATGGCATACACCTCAAAGTCAAGGTCGTTCAGCTGTTTTGTATAGGGGAGGGTGTAGACAGCCTTGCGAGTGCTTCCCTTTTCAAGGACGGCAAGCTCCCCGTTCATCAGGACGGCATAGCGGTATACCTTCAAGGTATCAGGCTTGCTCCAGGAAAGCTTAACTGTAACTCTGTCATTTTCTGCCGACATCGAAGTGTAGCAGAGACAGTCCTCAAACGAGGTCTGCGGAACAGCACCGACAGTATATGTATAGTTCCGTCCGCCGAGTATGCCGTTATCGGTATAACTCTGTTTTTCCCCCTTTTTAGCTAGGGAGAAGTCGTATATCTTGAACTTCTGATCTTTTTCTTTGCGATATATTGCATACAAAGCATCACTGTCTGAATATCGGCTCCACTTTATCTTGATACTCCCTGCATCTAAAGCCTTGGCGGATATCAGCTTCGGGAAGTCCGCTGTTTCGGCAGTGCAGGGTATATTTACCGTACAAAGTGTGATGACTGCCACAAGCAGTATGGACAGAATCTTAATTACTTTCATAATATGGCTCCGTTTTGTATTGCAGGTTGAGTTGATCATCAACGTCCACTGTGATTTTCAGTGTTTCTGTGGGACAGATGGGGGAGCTTCCAGTCAGAATTGCAGTTCCCGTCCCCGTCCTGAGCGGATATAGTGAAAAAATCGCATCATATCCTGCACCGCAAAGTCTTTCGTGATCAGCCTTGGCATACTGCCGTTGAGAGTACCATGTAAAGATCCCCTTTACCACGGTTTGAAATTGGTATTCGGGGCCGCCGCCCTCAAAGGAATGACAGGAAATCGTTTTGGGTGAGGGAGGACAGTCAAAGCAGACCCTGAGATATTTGCGGATATCCGACATCAGCTGTTTGTTCTTTTCCGAAAGCGAGGGGGTACGGTAAAGTGTATGCTTTACGTTCTCAATTTCTATTGTGAGAATATCTGTCGCTTCATCGGAAATGTCATTGTTTCCCCATAATTCGGGTTCACTGTCGATAAAGAAGATATCAAGGTTTCTGAGGTAGTTGATATCTGCCGTCCGTTTTTTCGTGAGTATACCATCGCTTTGGGATATGACTGCCATGCCATTTTGTGAAGATATTTCCAACTGTGTCTTTGTTTCACCTTCATAATATGAACAAAAAGTTATCTCTTTCAACATATTTATACCTCGTCAAAATGCCCCACCTGAGCGGGGCATTTTATCATATTACTTTTACTTTGAGCTTGAGCTTTACACCGTTTGTTTTTACGATGATATAGGCAGTACCTTTTTTCTTTGCTTTGACTTTACCCTTTTTGTTGACGGAAGCAACGGATTTTTTGTTAGAGGTATAGGTCTGTTTGCCTGCCTTGCCCTTGATTTTAATTTTGAAAGTTTTGTTCTTTTTCAGCTTAATACTTTTTTTGTTCAGCTTGGGATTGATTACCTTGACGGTAAATACTTTTTTAACTCCGTTGTTTATAATGGTGATCTTTGCCTTGCCCTTCTTTACAGCGGTGATGATACCCTTTTTGCTGACCTTGGCAACTTTTTTGTTTAAGGACTTAAAAGTAGTTTTTCCTTTGCCGTTTTTGACCTTGTAACTCAGCTTATACTTTTTCTTTGCATAGACCTTGGCACTTGACTTTGACAGCTTTATGGTCGTTTTTATCGTTTTTGTGGTTGTATTGCCATCGTCCTGTGTATTGTCATCGGTGATTTCACCTAGCTGTGCCAAATCAGCCTCAGTCACATTATAGTGGATCTCTGCACTTGTGAGGAATTTGTTGTCAGCACCTATTTTTACATCAGCCCACTGAGTTTTTGAACCTGCATAGTAGACATCTTTAAGAGCCGAACAGTCACTGAAAGCGGAAGCGGCAACAGTTTTAAGTGGCAGCGGAAGATATATCCTCCTGAGATTTGTACAGGAGCTGAAAGCATCTGTACCGATGATGGTCACGCCTTCGGGCAGGAAAACCTCTTTAAGAGAGGTACATTCAAAGAAGGCATTTGAGCATATATCCGTAAGATTTTTTGGAAGCTTGACCATGGAAAGCAGGGGACAGGAGTTAAAAACATCTTCATCCAAAACAGTTACAGTGTCGGGAATATCGATTTCCGTCAGAGCCTCACAGCAACAAAATGCAGTTTTGCCTATAGTTTGAAGATTTGCAGGCAGCTTTACCGATTTGAGAGAGATGCAGGCTAAGAACGCACTTTCGCCTATGGACAGCACGCTGTCTGCTATAACAGCGTCCTCCAGATTTTCGCATATACAAAAAGCATAACTGCTTACACAAGTAACTCCGTCCTCGATAACAAGATGCTTGATATCCTCGCAGTAATCGTTCCAAGGCAGGGTGTCGTCATCGTTGTAGATCTCCATATCGCCCGTACCCTGAATTTTGAGCAGACTGTTTTCCTTGTCAAAGCTGAATGTGACCTCATC
>CACYCD010000247.1 GCA_902772755.1 uncultured Ruminococcus sp. | reverse complement strand
TACCTCATCAAAATTTACGTTATCCTTCAGATATTTTACAGCTGATTTTCGTTCACGGGCTATTATTTCGTCAGTCGTTTTCCAATCGATACTCTTCTGCATCACTGCGGAAAGCTCCTCGGCACTGCTCACTATCCTGTCGCTCAGGCTGAGACGCTCCAGCAGGTCGGTGAGCTTTTCCGAATTGCCGTAACCGCTCTCCCTGACAAAGCTGACAAACTGCCTGTGCGTGATAACGGACATAATACTGCCGTGGAAGGTATCGGTGACAACGCAGTCGGCGTTTTTGAAATAGGCGATGACCTCAAACGGATTGCAGTCGATGAACCTGTCACAGACATTCTGCACACCGCCGATACAGAAAATTTTCAGCCCTCGGCTGTCGGCATAACGGCGGATCTTCTTGCATTCCTCTGTTGAAAATCTGCCCGAATATCCATACAGGAGCATATAATTCTTCTCGGGAACATTGTCGGGTATATCCTCACACTTTCCCAAAAAGTCATACACCAGCACGGGGTCAAGGTTATACACAGGCTCTCTGCCCGTCAGACGGGAAACCACACGTCCGCTGTTTGCGTCACGCACCGAAACGGCATCCAGCTTTTTAAGTGCGTCAGCCACCCTGTCAGCCACTCGGTACTGTCGCAGGGTCTTTAGAGTGGTGTTGCCGAACGAGGCGGCATAGGTTATCACCCTGCTTGCCCTGTTTCCCTCGCCAAACAATTCGAGCGTAAATCCCACGTTGGTATTATTCTGCACACAGTTGAACACCTCGTCACTGCCGATCACCAGCACGTCCAACGAGGGGCTGTAGTTCATATTTTCATCTATACCCAAATACGGGTAGTAGTTTTTTGCGTAATTTTTTTTATATTTGATAAATCTCAGCTTTTCCCCAAACGGAGCTTTATACTTGAAAACCTCCGTTACCTTCGATATCTTCCTCTTTATGCCTGTTCCTCCGTCAGCCGGTATAAGGGTCTTGCCCGGATGATAGTCAACAAACTGCACCTCACAGCCAAGCTCTTCCAACAGACCCTTTAGTCCGTATGCCTGCAAAAATGAACCGTAGTTTGCAATTCTCTGCATAGAGAGGATCCCGACCTTTGTCATCTTAATGCCTCTTATCCTTGAACAAGTCGTCAACAACCTTGGCAAAATTCTCATTGAATTTGCGGTTGTTTGTCTGAATATCCGAGCTAATAGTGGATATTATGCTGTCATAATCAAGAATAACATCCTTTAGCTTTTCGATATCCTCAACCACCACTATCGTACCCATTCTCTTTGAAACAGCCTTGCAAAATTCAAGCTGATGATTATTGACATGCTCGTCAAATTCAACACGTCTTGGCACAACGATGGGAGTTTTTCCGTACTGCAGCGGCATAATAAAGCTTGACGGTCCGCCGTGGGTGATTATTATGCGTGCTTTTGCCACATAATCCTCCATCTTATCAAACGGAAACAGGTTTTTGTAAGTGCAGTGCTTTGGCTCATAGGTGCTGAAGCCTGTCTGAATGACTACCTCTTCCGTTATTATGCCGTCACCCTTCAACCTGTCAACGCACTCGACCAGTCGGTTAAACTGCTGTTCATGTGTTCCTACTGTAACAAAAATCATATTTCCACCTATCAGAATATACTGCCTAAATTTATCGCCTTCGGATAGACACTCTTCATTTCTTCCCACTCAACAATAAATCTGTCTGCCACGGGATAGATCAGCCTGCCTGTCATTGTGGACTTATCTATCCTGTCAAATACCTCAATAAATATCGTCTTTGCACCAAACAGCTTGCCCAAATAAAAGAACGGCACTGCAACCGCCGCACCCGAGGAAATGATGAGATCCGGTTTTTCCTTTCTCAATATCTTCCACGCACGGACGGTATTTATAATAAGTGCTTTAAGACTGCGGTTGGTGGGGTAGTAGCAGGGGTACATTTTTTCATCTCTCAGAAGGCTCTTTGCGTCCTCCTTATCAAAGGTCACCCAAAAACGGTTCTTATCCTTCCAAAACGGTTTAAGCATATATAAATGTGTAAGATGTCCGCCCGATGAACCGACCAAACATATTTTCATATTATTTCACTCCCGAAGTTATGAGATACCGACAATTTTAAAAACTCGTAATTCGCCCATTCTGAAAATTTCGGTATATCGTCCGCAGTCCGGATAACGCACCCCTGTTATCTGTGCTTTTCGGCACAAAAGACCGATTACACTCATACAGCCCGTTCATGACATCATGATCGAGCTGTGTTGCAGTAAATTTTATCTGTTTCCGTACATTTTCTCGTAATAATTCTGATATTCGCCCGAGATGATGGTCTCCCACCAATCTTTGTTGTCAAGATACCACTTGATAGTCTTTTTGATGCCGTCCTTAAACATTGTTTCAGGCAGCCAGCCAAGCTCATTATGTATCTTAGTGGGGTCGATGGCATAACGCATATCGTGACCCTTCCTGTCAGTCACAAAGGTGATGAGGCTCTCGGGCTTGTTCAGCTCCTTACAGATGAGCTTAACTATATCGATGTTCTTCATCTCGTTGTGACCGCCGATGTTATACACCTCGCCTACTCTGCCCTTGTGGATAATGAGGTCTATAGCCTTGCAGTGGTCCTCAACATAGAGCCAGTCACGCACGTTAAGACCCTCGCCGTACACGGGCAGAGGCTTGTCATTGAGTGCATTCGCTATCATCAGCGGTATGAGCTTTTCGGGGAAATGATAGGGACCGTAGTTGTTTGAGCATCTTGAAATAGTCACGGGCAAGCCGTAGGTTCTGTGATAAGCAAGCACCAGAAGATCCGCACCTGCCTTTGAGCTGCTGTAGGGTGAACTGGTGTGTATTGGTGTTTCCTCCGTAAAGAAGAGGTCGGGACGGTCAAGCGGAAGATCTCCGTAAACCTCGTCCGTTGACACCTGATGATAACGCTGTATGCCGTATTTGTTGCAGGCGTCCATCAGCACAGCCGTACCCATAATATTTGTTTCCAAAAAGATCGCCGGATTCTCAATAGAGCGGTCTACATGGCTTTCTGCCGCAAAATTGACAACCATATCGGGCTTCTCGTCCTCAAAAAGCTTGTACACAGCTTCTCTGTCACAAATATCTGCCTTCACAAATCTGAAATTCGGATTGTCTATCACAGGCTCAAGTGTGGAAAGATTGCCTGCATAGGTCAGCTTGTCAAGGCAAATTATCCTGTATTCGGGATATTTTTTCAGCATGTGAAAAACAAAATTACTTCCTATAAAGCCTGCTCCGCCTGTAACTATGATCGTCATACGCATAAACTCCTTAACTGTTCAAAACATCTATGTACTTGCCGTCAAGTACATCCTTGAGATACTGTCCGTACTGATTTTTCTTTAGCTCCTCATACATAACCAGCACATCTTCCTTTGAGATCCAGCCGTTGAGATAAGCTATCTCCTCCAGACAGGCTATCTTTCTGTGCTGATGAGTTTCCATGGTTTTTACAAAGTTGGTTGCATCGACCAAGCTCTCGTGCGTACCGGTGTCAAGCCAGGTGAAGCCCTGACCCAGCAGCTCAACATTAAGACTGCCATTCTCCAGATAAATGCGGTTTAAGTCGGTGATCTCCAGCTCTCCCCTTGCCGAGGGCTTTAGATCCTTGGCATACTCGACAACCTTGTTGTCATAGAAATAGAGTCCCGTGACGCAGTAGTTGCTCTTGGGGTTCTTCGGCTTCTCCTCAATGGAAACAGCCTTGCCGTTTTTGTCGAACTCAACTATTCCGAATCTTTCGGGGTCATCAACATAATAGCCGAAAACCGTTGCACCTCTGCCACATTCTGCATTGTCAACTGCTACCTTCAGGCGTTTTTTCATACCGTTGCCTGCAAAGATATTGTCGCCAAGCACCATGGCGACTGTGTCATCACCGATAAAATCGGCACCGATGATGAATGCCTGTGCAAGTCCGTCGGGAGACGGCTGGACCTTGTAGCAAAGATCTATACCGAATTGACTTCCGTCACCCAGCAGGGATTCAAAACGGGGAGTATCCTGCGGTGTTGAGATAATCAGTATCTCACGTATGCCTGCCATCATAAGCACAGACAGCGGATAATAGATCATCGGCTTGTCATAGATAGGCAATAGCTGTTTGCTGGTGACCTTTGTCAGCGGATAAAGACGAGTTCCGGATCCGCCTGCGAGTATAATTCCCTTCATTGTGATTCCTCCTTTGGTATCCTTAGTGATGCCCTTAATAAGCACCGTCGCCCTTTAAAACGGCAGGTATGGTTCTGAACAGGATCTTAAGATCTGTCAAGATCCCTCTGTCCTTTATGTATTGAAGGTCAAGATTGACCATTCCTTCAAAATCTATCGAGCTTCTGCCCCTGTACTGCCAATAACAGGTAAGACCGCCAACCACGTTCAGCCTTCTCATTGCCCGTTTATCGTACAGCTCTACCTCACGCACCAGCGGAGAACGGGGACCCACAAAGCTCATATCCCCTTTGAGTATGTTATAAAACTGCGGAAGCTCATCGAGGCTGTATTTTCTGATAAACTTTCCTATCTTTGTAACACGGGGATCGTCCTTCATCTTGAAGGTGGGGCCGCCCGTTTCGTTGGTTTCAAGCAGTTCATTATATATTTCATCGGCGTCTGTCCTCATACTTCTGAATTTATAGAACTTGAAAACCTTTCCGTAAAGCCCCACTCTGTCCGAAACATACAGCACGGGACCGGGACTGTCAAGCTTTATGAGGATAGCCAGAACAAGGAACACGGGACTGAGAATGATAAGTGCAAGAAGAGAAGCTGTGATATCAAAGGCTCTTTTTATCACATTGTAAAAAATCATATGCAGCTTTCTCGGTGTAGTAGTAATGGGAGCTGATTTTTTTGCAGCTGCTGTTCTGTTCAAATAAGCACTCTGCATACTGTTCCTCCGTTCTCATCAATAGTACCCTTCGTATTTATTGTATTGTCCGTAGCGTCCGCCGTACTTGCCCAGACCCGTCGGTCTGACACGGTTGACTATGACGCCCAAAATTTTGGCTTTTGCCCGTTTAAGTGCCTCTATCGTCTTTTCCATCTCGGGATAGGTGGTCATTTCATTTCTTACTACCACAACAACACCGTCAACAGACTTTACTATCGGCAGACAGTCTATAACAACGCCTATAGGTGGCGTGTCAAATATTATGTAGTCATATTCCTTTTCAAGGACGGAAACCATCTCCATCATAGCCTCACTCGCCAAAAGCTCAGAGGGATTCGGCGGTATTACACCAAAGCAGATAGCCTTCAAATTCTCGTTTTTGGTGTCCTTGATGACGTCCTTAAGCTCACATTCATTATTGAGATAATTCGCAAGCCCCGG
>CACYCD010000246.1 GCA_902772755.1 uncultured Ruminococcus sp. | reverse complement strand
GCTGTTGTCGCTGATAGTATTTGCAATTATGTTCCTCACGGTGCCTATGTTCAAAAAGGTTCAGTCGAGGCTTGACAGGGTACTGCTCAAAACAAAGGAGAATGTCAAGGGTACACGTGTAATACGTGCATTCAATCAGCAGGATAACGAAAAATCGGATTTCTTTGCGGAAAATGCCGGTTTGCTGAAATTGCAGACGATTGCAGGCAGAGTGTCTGCATTGATGAATCCCGCAACCTTTGTGCTGATAAATCTTGGCATAGCAGCCCTGATCTATACCGGTGCATTGCGTGTGGAAGCTGGCATAATAACCCAGGGTGCAGTGGTTGCCCTGTATAACTATATGTCGCAGATATTGGTTGAACTGATAAAGCTTGCCAATCTGATAATCACCGAGACGAAGGCGATAGCCTCAAAAAATCGCATAGATGAAATACTCACTATGCCCCGGCATATAAAGCCCGTAGGTGCAGACAAAAAGCAGGACTGCTTTATCAGCTTTGACAATGTTTCACTCAGCTACGGCGGAGATGACCGCTCCCTGAAAAATATCAGCTTCACTGTCGGCAAAGGTGAGACTGTTGGTATAATAGGAGGTACGGGCAGCGGAAAATCCAGTCTTGTACATCTGCTCTGTGGATTTTATGAGCCTACCGAGGGCGAAATAATCGTGGATAATAAGAACATACTTAATTATTCCGATAAGGAATTAAACTCGATGTTCTCAATAGTTATGCAAAAAGCTGTTATGTTCCGTGGAACGATCAGGGATAATATTCTCTTTGGCTCGGAGACCGGAACCGATGCCCGGGTTAAGAAAGCAGCAGAAGCTGCTCAGGCTGCTGAGATAATCAGCGGTAAGTCAAGGGGACTTGATGAGTTTATCCTTGAACAGGGCAAAAACCTCTCGGGAGGTCAGCGTCAGCGACTTGCAATAGCAAGGGCAATTGTCAGAAATACTCCTGTGCTTATTCTTGACGACAGCTTTTCGGCATTGGATTATAAGACGGACAAGGCTTTGAGAAATTCCCTGAAAGAAAATTCAGACCGTACAACATTTATTATATCCCAGCGGACGGCTACTCTTGAAGGCTGTGACAAAATACTGGTGCTTGACGACGGCAGGCTTGTGGGTGTGGGTACTTCACAGGAATTGCTTAAAAGCTGTGATGTATACCGTGAGATATACAAGGTCTGCAACAGGGAGGTGCAGTGATGAAAAGCTCACAGATACTCAAAAGAGTAGTCGGAAGAATTTCTGCTTATAAATTTTCGTTCATCTTTTCGCTGATTTTCAGTGCCGTGACCGTTGCAGGAACTCTCTATATCCCCGTGCTGGCAGGTGAGGGCATAGACTGCATTGTCGGCAAGGGCAGGGTGGATTTTGACAGGCTGACAGTGGTGCTGATAAGGATACTTATTGCACTTGCGGTGTCGGGCGTATGTCAGTACTTTGCAAATCTGCTCAACAACAGGCTTTCTTTCCTTACTGTCCGTGATATGAGGAACGAAGCGTTTGAAAATTTGCAGAATGTGCCTATATCCTATATCGATTCCAAAGAAACGGGAGATCTTGTCAGCCGTATGATAGCCGATGCCGACCAGCTTGCGGACGGTCTTTTGATGGGCTTTCAGAGCTTGTTTACGGGAATACTTACGATTTTCGGAACGCTGTTTTTTATGTTCTCCATAAATGTATGGATAGGACTTCTTGTATTTGTGCTGACTCCGCTTTCACTTTTTGTCAGCAGATTTATTTCACGCAAGACATTTAATTTTTTTGCAAAACAGAGTGAGCAGAGGGGAGAGGAGACTGCCTTTGCAGAGGAAATACTCAGCAACCTGAAAACCGTCAAGGCTTATCACAGAGAAGCGGAAAATCAGCGTATTTTCGATGAAATAAACGACAAGCTCGGCAGTGACTCTCTCAAAGCGACGTTCTATTCCTCGCTTACCAATCCAGCTACAAGGTTTATCAACTCCGTTGTCTATGCCGCTGTGGGACTTTCGGGTGCGATCTGTGCTTTAAACGGAATAATCACAGTGGGTAATCTGTCGGCGTTTCTTGCCTATGCCAACCAGTACACAAAGCCGTTCAATGAGATAACGGGAGTATTTACAGAGCTTCAAAACGCAATAGCCTGTGCAGGCAGACTGTTTGAGCTTATTGATGCCGAAGCCGAATATGAGCCTGACGCCGTCCTGCCCGATCACGCAGAAGGAAGCTTTACGGCGGAGAATGTGGCGTTTTCTTATGACAAGAGCAGAGAACTGCTGAAGGATCTGAATTTTGAGCTGGAAAGCGGGCAAAAGCTGGCTGTAGTCGGACCCACAGGCTGCGGAAAAACCACTCTGATAAACCTGCTTATGCGGTTTTACGATATTGACAGCGGAGCGATACGGCTTGACGGTATCGACATAAACACGGTAACACGCCATTCGCTCCGTTCACAGATGGGAATGGTCTTGCAGGAGACTTGGCTAAAAAGCGGAACGATCAGGGAGAATATAGCCTTTGGTGCAGAGAATGTCACCGATGAACAGATCATTGAAGCTGCAAAAAAGAGCCACGCCCATTCCTTTATAAAAAAGCTGAGTGACGGATATGACACCGTTCTCGGAGAGGACGGAGGAAGTCTTTCAATAGGACAGAAGCAGCTTATCTGCATTACCCGACTAATGCTCAACCCTCCGCCTGTGCTGATACTTGACGAAGCCACAAGCTCGATCGACCTTGTTACCGAGCAGCGGATAACCCGTTCCTTTATGAAGCTGATGCAGGGCAGGACTGCCTTTGTGGTGGCTCACAGATTAAGCACTATTCAGAACAGCGATATCATACTTGTTATGAAGGACGGACAGGTCGTGGAAGTGGGAAATCACAGACAGCTGCTGACAGCCAACGGCTTTTACAGCAGTCTGTACGCAAGTCAGTTTGACTAAAAAACATACCGAAAGTTTGTATATGTTTTCTAAATAGCAGCCTTGTATATATTTGTCGTTTTATGATATAATTTGTTGCAGGACATTTTTATGAAAGGAGATGTTTAGATGTATTTTGACTCGTTTGATGAGTTTACCGATAAAAAGGTTGAATTTAAAGGCAGAGTGTGTGCAAATCTCACTGCTTTTAACGGTATGCACATCACTGTATCCTTTTATGAAAAAAATAAAGATTACAAGCAGGCATCCGGCTTTGCGATATTGGATTCCAAAAACAGCCGTATCTGGTATAAAGAGGCTGAAATCACCGAGGACAGCTTTGTCCTCGACGCTTCGGATTTTGATTTTATGTCCTTCAATTCTCAAAATATCCGCTTCAAGCTCTATCTTGTATTTGACAGGGAGGAGTGTATGGAGTTTTGCAGGCTGTATTCAAGACCCATAAAAAATGCCTATCTTGCAACGGGTGACAAAGCTCTGCTGTATATGGATCCTCTGGCTGAAAAGACGTACAGCGGAATCGATCTCAGCTTTATCCCCAGCTGTACCACCTCGGGATATATCGGCTTTATCCTGATAAAAAAGTCCGCCCTGCTGAATTATATGATACTCAACACGATTGAGGATTTTTATGTTGAGGACGAACAGTTCTGCTTTTGCGTAAAGATCAGCAAATTCAGGAGCTGCCGTGATTTCGGCATTACCCTGCGTTCAGCCGATAAGGACGAAAAACGGTATTATGATATAAAACCAAATGATATTATTGAAAGAGAAACCTGCTATGAGCTGACGTTCAGGCTTGACAGAGCGTTTTTAAAGCTCAAATGCTCGGGAAGCTTTACTGTCTGTTCATACTATGAGCTTGACGGCTACCGCTATCCGGTATTGGTACGCACCAAGGATGACCGTCTTTCCAAAAAAATAAATTACCTTGCAATGTATGAGGACGCAAGGGACAATCCCGATCCCCTCGATTTCACCTTCCATTCTGCTGACGGAATGCTCAGATTTTCCACCGTGCTTGCACAAAAGGGAATAAAGATGAGCGAGGAGAACACGCTTGACCGAATACTGTTCTCGCCTGATTTTGTGGCTTCTCAGGTTTTGCCGGCAAGGTTTATGGCAAACAGGGGCAGCTACATCTTTCGTTTGAATATGAATATTGACGATCTATCGGATTTTTCTGTGTTTATACACAACAGCAGGTCAAAGGAAAAGATCATTCTTGACGTGCCGTATTATGACAGAAAAAAACACGAGATCGAGGTCGATTTTTCGGCACTGAAAGAAAATCTGGAGGATTTTACCGCCACAGACTATTTTGTTTGTCTTGCTTTTTCGTTTAACGGCTATATGTACGCTGTAAAGCTGAAGGCTACCGACTATGCAACCGAGAAAAAACGTGAGCTTCCCAAAAAATTCTTTGAGCCTGCGTCCGTCTTTATTATTCACGACAGCTTTGTATCCGTAACACCGTTCTACAGCGGTACGGGATATTTTTATGTTCGTGTTCAGGACAGGCTGTTTGACCGCCTGGGTGAAGCTTCTCTGCAAATCGTTGATTGTTCGGTAGACCAGGACTATCTGTACATAGAGGTTGACGTTACGGATGTAGAAAAACATTTCACGGGCTTCGCACTCTCATATTCCTACAAAAAAAGCGAGGACAAGAGAGTATACTTTATCAAGGGAGAACTGCTTGCCAGAGGTGACCGCACCGTTCTCAGGGCAAGGACTGACCTGTCGAGATATGAGCTTCAAAAAACTCGCTGGATGTTCTATGCCGTGTTTATGGAGGGGGAGATCCCCTACTTTGCAAATATCGTTTCGAGAGAAGATGAAAGAAATTCTCTCAAATTCAACTACAAGCTTCTCTACAGTGAATACACCCACAGGGTGGACTATCAGAACGGAACTACGGATGTGTTCTTTCCCTATTTTACCGAAAACAACACGCTGGGCTTTATGATGAGGGAGGAAAACGAGTCCGACTCCGTTTCATTCAGACTGAAAGAGCTTTTGGCATTGGCTCTGTTCAAGACCTTGAAGCCGTTTTACAGAAGAAAACGCATTGTAGTTATGTATGAAAAGCACGGAAACACCGCTCAGGACAACGGATATCAGCTTTTCAGATACTGTATGGATCACAATGTGGAAAAACGTATAAATGCCAATATCTACTATGTTATGGATAAGGAGTCACCGCATTTCAACAGGGTAGCACGCTACAAAAAAAATCTGCTGTACTTCGGTTCGTTCAAGCACATGGTATATATGATAGCCTCACGTCTGCTGGTGTCCTCGGAGCAAAGCCCGCACAGCTATGTTTGGCTTGCAAATAACTCAATCATTCTGAAAATAGTAAAAAACAAAAAGCTGATCTATTTGCAGAACGGGGTTACGGCATTCAGGCGTGACCGTGATATCCCTGCCAAGTCGGAGATGCCTGTGCCGTTTAAAAGGTTCATTACCACCTCAAAGGCAGAAACCGAGATCGTACACAAGTATCTGGGATATCGCTATGACGAGATATCCGACATAGGCTTTCCACGCTGGGACTACCTTGATGACAAGTCACAGGACGGCAATGAGCTGTTGTTTATCCCTGCACGAAGAGATTGGGTCGATAACTCGGGCGAGCTTGAGGAAAGCGAGTACTTCCGTGAGTATATAAAGCTTTTGAACAGCAAACGACTTTATGATATCCTGTCGGAATATGATCTCAGGGTGAATTTTTACGTTCATCCAAAGTATCTCGCACGGCTTGACAGCTTCACTCCGAATGACAGGATAAACATTGTCAGCGATGAAATACCGCTCAATGAGCTTGTTATGAGATGTAAGCTGCTGATGACAGACTACAGCTCTGTAGCTTGGGATGCTTTTTATATGGGCAAGCCTGTTCTGTTCTATCAGTTTGACTATGACCGCTACAGCAGAATGCAGGGTTCATACATTGATATGAGAAAAGATCTTTTCGGTGACAGAAGCACTACCCTCGATGGCTTGTGCGATGATTTGGAAAAATCCGCCAAATCGGGCTTCAAGCTGTCGCAGAAGTATCAGCTTATGCGAGAACACAGCTTTACTTATACAGATAAAGAAAACTGTGCAAGGACAGTACAGGAAATCAGAAAACTCAAATGGTAAGGAGATTTTTTTATGGTAGAAAAAAGAGATGTGGCAATTGCCGTTATCCTCACGATCGTAACCTTCGGTATATATGGTCTGTATTGGTTCATAGTTCTTACCGATGACACAAAAAGAGTGTGCAGTGATCCCTACGCCACCTCCGGCGGAACCGCTCTGGTGCTTACGATCATTACCTGCGGACTCTACGGGCTTTACTGGGCTTATAAGCAGGGAGAAAGAATAGACAATGCCAATGCAATGCGAGGCAAAATGACAGGCAGTACGGGTATTCTGTATCTGATTCTTTGGCTGATAGGTCTGGGGATCGTTGTTTATGGTCTGACACAGGACAGCATAAACAAGATCATAGATATGGACAGATACAATTATCCGCAGGACGGATATTATCAGAGATGAAATGCAATAAAAAACCGTACACCGGTGATACAGATCAGGGTGTACGGTTTCGCTTGCTTAGAGTTTTAAAGCCTACTGTTATTTTGTTAGCTTTGGGTATACTGTATATCACAGTGCATCGGGCAACGGGGTTTCACCTGTCCTGCCCGTTTTACGGACTCACGGGGCTGTACTGTCCCGGCTGCGGTGTCAGCAGAATGTTGCTTGATCTTCTGGAGCTGGATATTGCATCGGCTTTTTCCGCAAACTGCGTTTTGTTTGTGATGACTCCGTTTATTTTCGCAATCGGACTGAAATACATTTTACGCTATATTATCAGCGGAAAAAGGGGAATAACACCCTTTGACAACCGCCTGAGCTATGCTGCTGTTGCTGTGCTTATTGTTTTTGCGGTTGTCAGAAATGCTTACCACTTAGATATTCTTATCCCATAGGAGTTGTTTGTATGTATGAGAAAAAGAGTGTAGTAAAATGTCTGTTCCTTACCCTGGCAACTCTTGGTGTTTATGGTATTATTTGGTACAAACGAGTCACCGATGAAGTGAGATATTTTTCTGATGATGAAAGTACCTTCAACGGAAATATGGCTCTGTTTGTATCAATAATTACATTTGGGATCTACACCTACTATTGGGCATATAAGCGTGACCGCAACCTGCTTTGGTCATGCAATTCAAAGGGGATAGAGTACACCCCCAATGTGTTTGTGTATGAGTTTTTTATTCTTGTGGGGCTGTACTTTGTTCCGCTGATGATAATGCAGAATTATATCAATGAGATGATAGATGCAGAGGCTGATCTTGTAGATGTAAAAAAAGTAGATCAGCAGGAAATTTATGACTACTGGCAGCAGCCGTGGAATGAGGAAAATCAATATGGACAAAAATCTGAAGAAGCAGAATGATAAAAAATCCAGGATACTTGATGTTGTCAAGGGTGTTTTTGTTTTTGTATATGTTGGTATATTTTACACCGTGATTATGACTGCACTTGACTATACCTTTGAAAACAATATGCTCATTGCTTTTTCGTCCGCAAAATTTGATAAATTTTTCGGAGGTGTTCAAATATTTCTGCCAAAATCAGGCGGTCAAATGATGTTGGCGGATCTCCTCAGCTTTGATTTTTCAAAGTCTCAATATGACAACCTGGCATGGATCGTGCTGTTCCCCTTTATCTTTGTGCTGACCGTAAAATATCTCGCCCGATACGTCAAAACCGGCAGTCTGCTATTTAAACGATATGAAAAAATCAGCTGTGTGGTAATCGGTATCCTGTTTATAGCCTTCGCAATATTCAGAACAGTCTGTTCGTTTCTGGGAATATCAACAAACAGAGGCTTGTTTTAGAATTCAAAGCTGATGTTGTATTCCTCTGTCCAGCGGTCGAGTTGAATGATGTAGGCTAGGATTTGTGGGGCTTTCATTAGTTGACCGTACCACGGAGATGAAATATCATCGGGATGTT
>CACYCD010000245.1 GCA_902772755.1 uncultured Ruminococcus sp. | reverse complement strand
GGGATCGGCATTGTACAAGCCGGCAATATCGTCACCGCTTGGAGTGAGGATCATCTCAGCCACAGCCTGACCGTAGGTGAGAAGCTGGTCAAAAAATACCGAAATAAAGGTATTTATCCCCCTGTTCCCGTTTGACACGTTCACATCTCTCAAAAAACCTTCCACCAGCCTTTTGGTGCGTGGCGAGCTGCACTTGACAGTGAATGTACCCATAAGACGGATTATCTTTCCTATTGCCGCATCAATGATAGGCACTGCCTCCCTGAGTGCAGAGTACAGCTCTATCTCGGTATCGCTGAGATCCGCAAGGTTCCCAAGCCGGCTGTACACATCAATGCCGGGGTTATGCTCGGCACACTGCACCACCCTGACGGAAGGCTTCTTCTTCTTTTTAAAAATCTTCATCTGTTCAGTCCTTTACCGTCTTGCTGCAAAGGCAGCAAAACCGCCGTTGTTATTCAAAATCGAGGTGACAAAATACCGTATGTCGTCCATAGCGTGGTCATTCTCCTTTATGGGAGCGTCTTTGCTTCCGCTCTCGTCCCAGCGGTACAGAGAAAACTCCCTCATAGAAGCCTCACAGGTACGGCATATCCTGATCTCTCCGTTCTTCAAAGCGGTGGAAACCATTCTTATCCCGTCGATCACCTTGTTTTTTGCAGGGATGACCTTGTATTTTCCCTTGCGTTTTATCAGCTCGATAAAGCTGGCTGCCGAGGGGTCTACTGCGATGGCTCTGATGCTTCTGCCGTCTATCAGCTCCTCCAAGGACTGATAATGCTCTTCATCTGTCTTTTGAAAGCCCTCCCTGCGTGAGTTGAAGTAGTATTCGGATATCCTGTACCACACCCCTCCGCAAAGCCCCCAAAGCCCGAACGAGGCAGGATTCACCGTGCCGTAATCGCAGGACACCGCAAAATCCGCAAAACCGCTCACGGGAACATCGCAGTACATTTTTGTGTTGTCCATAAACGGATAGACCGCTCCGCCGGCTGCGACCCAGCGACCCTTTACAAAGCGTTCGTAAAACGCTCCGCTGTACAGCCCCTCATACCTTAGCAGCATCTTTTTGCTCAGCGAAGGGTTGTCGCTCATCAAAAAATGCAGGTACAGTGCATTTTTCTGCTTTGCCTTCTCTATCCACTCCCTGTGGAACCAGTGCCCGGGATATTCGGGATTGCAGTTGAACCAGAACTTGCTCCCCTCGACCGAACAGCGTGCCAACGCCTGCTCCACAAAGGAACGTGGCATAAGTGCCACCTCATCGAGAAACACGCCTGCCAGTGTGATGCCCTGTATCAGGGATGCACTCATCTCATCCTTTCCGCCGAACAGATAAAACCTGTTCATATTGCCCCGATAATAAACTTCAAGGATGTTCTCACTCTTTTTCAGCTCACACTCAAAGCCCAGCTGTCCCAGATTTTCAAGCAGGGGAGTCACCACATTTCGCTTCAGGCTTCTGACGGTCTTTCCGCAGACAGCGAAATCCTTTCCGCTGAAACGGCTGAACGTCCACGCCACAAAGGAGATCGACATACAAAAGGTTTTTCCGCTTCTGACCGCACCGTCACAGATGAGAGCGTCATAGTTGCGGTAGGGCGAGCCTCTGCACCACCAGGTAAGCACCCTCAGCTGTTTTTTGGAAAACGGCTTGTAGCTACTCATTTTCTTCCCCCAGTGCAAGAGCTCCCTTCTCCAGTGCCTCATAAAACGGCACTGAGCCCTCTGCCCTCTTGGAATATTCACGAAGCCGTTCCAGAGCTTTTATTCTGTCAAAGAATTTTATCTCCAAGGCACCGTCCTTCGGCTTCTTGATTTCCGAGACCATAAACAGATCCAGACCCGAAATATCACAGCCGTTCTCAATGCCCTGCAAAAGGCTCACACAGTCATTCACTCCGCCAAAGGCTAAACGCTGAAAGCCTGCTGTCGCAAGACTCTCGTTGAGCTTTTCTCTCAAAGAGATCAGCCTCTGCACCTCCCTGACAACGCTTCTCTTTGTCATCAGCTCCACACCGCAGCCACCGCTCTCAAAGCCTGCCGCAAGTGCAGCCTCCTCAAACGACCTGCCGTTTGAAACATACACACAAAACAATTTTTCCTTTTTTCTCATACTGTCCTCCCTCGGAAGCCTTATGACCCCTGCATAAGCAGGTCAAAAAAACAAAAAAATTGCACTCTCAAATGCAATTTCTCCGAAAGCTTAACAGATTGTTTACAATTTCCTCAACATTATTAAAAATCACTTAATTTTTTTAAATATAAAACACTTTAAATTTTTGATATTTCGTGTTATAATACGAACGGTGATTTATATGATAAACAGCAGCCTGCGTCTGAGTATATTTATACTGTTTTCCGTCCTGTTTCTGTTTTTTCTGGGACCCGTGCTTACCTCCTCGATACTCAACCTCGGAAATATATTCGGAATGGCAGCATCTCTTTATGTAATGTCACGCTGTCTGTTCCGTGACAAATACAAAAAGTTGAAAAGAAAGTGCCTCAAAAAAACTCCCACAAAAATAATGTGGAGAACAGGTCAGACCGTGATCGCATTGTTCACCTGCTATGCAGTGATGATATCCACTGCAATGATCTATTTTTCCGCAATAAAGCCCGCAGAAAACGCCACGGCAATAACGCTGGGGGCAAAGGTTCACCCGGACGGTGCTCCGAGCCGTGCGATCTATGACAGAACAAAAGCCTGTTATAAATACCTGAAAAAGCACCCCCGTGCCAAAGCCGTACTCTCCGGAGGTCAGGGCAGTGACGAAGGAACAAGCGAAGCCGCCTATATGTACAATGCCCTGGCGGAAAGCGGTATTTCTCCCTCACGTCTGGTGACGGAGGATAAGTCAACAAATACAGACGAAAATATCAAAAATTCCTATGAGCTGATAAAAAAATATTCCCTCAACAAGAATATTGCCATCACCACCGACAGCTACCACCAATTAAGGGCAAGGCTTATAGCCAAAAAACAGGGAATAACTTCACAAATAGGTGCAGTCAACGCAAAAACCTACCCGTGGATCTATCCCACATATTTCGTCAGAGAATGGTTCGCCCTGCCCTATGAATACTTTAAACAAACAACGAGGTAAACGTATGAAAAAACTCACCGCAGCAATGCTAAGTGCAGTGATGGTAGCTTCTTCTCTGCCCACCTGCCATGCCGATACCGAAAAACGTGAGAAACTCCTTCTGCTGGGCGATTCCATTGCCTACGGCTACGGCATTCAGAGCGACAACGCAAAATACGGAAACATCATTGCCAATGACTACAACTTTGAGCTGATAAACGATGCCATAGTAGGCGATGCCACAGCCGACCTGCTAAAGCACATAAAAAAAGATGCCTCCATGCAGGACGACATCAAAAAATCAGGGACGATAGTTATTTCGATCGGCGGAAATGACTTTCTCGGACTGAGAAACAACCCCTCATTCACCGACATTGCCGAGATCTTGTCAAAGGGCAAAAAAAGCTCCCTGCTGACAAATATGCTCAAAAAACTAAAAAAGAACCTCTCAGCGATCCATACGGAGCTGAGAAAGCTGAACCCGAAAGCAAAGATAGTACTTCAAACGGTCTATAACCCGTTCCAGGGACGCTCCGACAGCTTCACAAAAATGCTCTGCGACATAGTGGAGCTTATCCGCAAGGACTACACCAAATACTATTTTGATGAAGTCAAGGACGACGAGGATATGGTCATAGCCGATGTGGAAAGCGTGTTCAGAAAATACTACACCTCCAAGGACTACAACGGCGTTGAAATAGTCCAGTCCGACTACATCCACCCCACCGAACAGGGACACAAAATGATAGCCGCCGTCATAGAACCCGCCATAGACACCGTCCACCGAGCCCACTGGACAACCCTAACCCGCTCCTCCTCCTGCCTAACAAGACTAGCAAAGCAAATAATTGATAAGAACAAGGATGGTACAATACAATGAAGCTTACCGCCCGCAACAGGCGATCCAATTTTGAAGTACTGCGATTACTCGCAATATTTTTGATTGTTTCTTTTCATTCCGTACACCACAACCCCATATATCTGGATTTTTCACTGAATGTTTTCTTTGTAAATATATTTGAGCCTTTCGGAGAAATAGGCGTAAATCTGTTTTTTCTTATAACCGGCT
>CACYCD010000244.1 GCA_902772755.1 uncultured Ruminococcus sp. | reverse complement strand
TTGTTCATTGTGTACAGGTGGATTCCGTCAACATTGTTTGCAAGCAGGTCGATTATTTGATTTACTGCGTATGCCATACCTGCATCAAACAGTCCCTCTTTGTTGTCGGCATATCTTGCTATCACTCTGCCGAGGCTGTCGGGTATCACGGCACCGCAGAGGCTGACCATTCGCTTGATGGATGCCGCCGTGGTTATCGGCATAATTCCGGGGGTTATCGGCACGGAAATATCTGCAATTTCACATTCATCAAGCATTTTATAAAAATTTCCGTTGTCAAAGAAAAGCTGTGACAGCAGTACATCTGCTCCGGCATCGACTTTTTTACGGAGGTTTTTCACCTCGGCGATCCTGCTTTTGTCGGGAGTTTCGGGGTGTACCTCGGGATAACACGCACCGGCTATGCAGAAATCCGTTTTTTCTTTCAGATATGAAACAAGGTCGCTTGCATGAGCAAAATCATTCTTAACGGGGATACCCTCTCTTCTGTCGCCCCTGAGTGCAAGGATATTTTCTATCCCCTCAGATTGAAGGACCTTCACAAACTCATCTATCTCATTTTTATCATAGCATAGGCAGGTCAGGTGAACCACAGGCTCTATTTTGTACTCGTTCTTTATCATTTTTGCGATCTCGATAGTCCTGTTGTTGTTTGAGCTTCCTCCTGCTCCGAAGGTAACGCTGATAAAATCAGGCTTCAACTCCGCCAGAACATCAAGTGTATCTCCGATATTATGCAGTTCTTCTTCCTTTTTCGGAGGAAATATCTCGAAAGAAAGCACCTGCTTTTTCTTTTTATGTATATCGCTTATTTTCATAGTGCGTCTCCTTTGCATCGGCTCAGCCTGTAGATTTACAGCTACAATTATACATCTCACGGTATAATGTGTCAACACCGCCTAATAGCTATTTATTTTTCACTAACCCTTGTCGGGCGGTATAGTTTGTGGTATAATGATATTCGTAATAAATTTTCAGGTGATTTATATGGCATTTCCACAGGATAAAATCAGAAATTTCAGCATTATAGCACACATAGACCACGGCAAGTCCACCCTGGCGGACAGGATACTGGAGCAGACGGAGTCGGTGGCTCAGAGGGATATGGAGGATCAGATACTTGACGATATGGAGCTGGAGCGTGAGAGAGGAATAACCATCAAAGCTCATGCAGTCACCCTGCTTTACAAGGCAGACGACGGAGAAACATATCAGTTCAACCTGATAGACACCCCCGGACATGTTGACTTCAACTATGAGGTATCACGCTCGCTTGCCGCCTGCGAGGGTGCGGTGCTGGTTGTCGATGCCAGTCAGGGCATAGAAGCTCAGACGCTTGCAAATACCTATCTTGCCGTTGACAGCGGTCTGGAGATAGTGCCTGTCATCAACAAAATCGACCTCATCAGTGCCGACCCTGCACGTGTGATAAAGGAGATAGAGGATATCATCGGCATACCTGCCGAGGGCTGTCCCTGCGTGTCGGCAAAGACGGGGCTTAATATCCATGATGTAATGGAAAAGATCGTCAGCGATATCCCTGCCCCCACGGGCGACTGCGATGCTCCGCTGAGGGCGTTGATATTTGACAGCTATTACGACAGCTACAAGGGGGTTATCATATATGTAAGGGTCAAGGAGGGTCAGATCCACCCGGGAGACGAATTCAAGCTGATGGCATCGGGAAGTAAATTCCAGGTAGTCGAATGCGGATATATGAGAGCGACCTCGCTTGAAGCAAAGGACGGGCTGTATGCCGGTGAAGTCGGATATATCGCCGCATCGATCAAGAGCCTAAAGGATGCACAGGTGGGCGATACCGTCACCCTTACGGCAAATCCTGCCGAAGAACCGCTTCCGGGCTATCGTGAGGCACAGTCAATGGTTTTCTGCGGAATTTATCCTGCCGATGGTGCAAGATACGGAGATCTGCGTGACGCACTTGAAAAGCTAAAGCTCAACGATGCTTCACTTACCTTTGATCCGGAAACCTCCGTGGCTCTCGGCTTTGGCTTTAGATGCGGTTTTCTCGGATTGCTTCACATGGAGATAATCCAGGAACGACTTGAAAGAGAGTATAATCTTGACCTTATCACAACCGCTCCCTCTGTTATCTACCGAATAACCAAGACAGACGGCACAGTTGAAATGATAGACAACCCCACCAACTACCCCGACCCTGCACTCATTGCAAAGGCAGAAGAGCCGATGACAGATGCACACATCTACTCACCCTCGGAATATGTGGGAAATATTATGGAGCTGTGTCAGGACAGACGAGGCGTGTTTGTGGGTATGGATTATATAGATTCCGACCGAGTTGACATACACTACTATTTGCCGCTTGCGGAGATAATTTACGATTTCTTTGATACGTTGAAAAGCCGAACAAGGGGCTATGCGTCCTTTGACTATGAGCTGAGGGATTATGCGGAAAGCAAGCTTGTAAAGCTGGATATTATGCTCAACGGCGAAGTCATAGATGCACTTTCATTTATAATACACGCCGACAAAGCCTACAGCCGTGCCAGAAAAATGGCTGAAAAGTTGAAGGAGAAGATCCCAAGACAGCTGTTTGAGATCCCGATACAGGCATGTATAGGCGGAAAAATAATCGCAAGAGAAAACGTCAAGGCTATGCGTAAGGACGTTCTTGCCAAGTGCTACGGCGGCGACATCACCAGAAAGAAAAAACTCCTCGAAAAAAAAAAAGAAGGCAAAAAACGTATGCGTCAGCTAGGCTCCGTAGAAGTCCCCCAAGAAGCATTTATGGCAGTCCTGAAGCTGGATACGGATTGAGAAGCTTTTTATTGAAAAACTTATTGCTGTTAATTCCGAAAAACATCTTGCATTATTGCGGAAAGTATTGTATAATGGTGAATGCACAGCAAGGAGATGTACCCAAGTGGCTGAAGGGTCCGCACTCGAAATGCGGTAGGTCGGGGGATCCCCGACGCAAGGGTTCAAATCCCTTCATCTCCGCCAAAATAGGATTGCTATTTTTCGAGATAGCAATCCTTATTTTATAAACGAGAAAGGTCTTTGATTATGGACGAAAAATACTACATAGAAATAGTCCCTCTCGAAAAGGAAAATGACATTTTAAATAGCTTTGCGGATCATAATCCAAAGTCTTTTTCAAAACACAATACCGGATACGATTGGTTAGAAGAAGAGGATTCAAAATGCATAGCTTTTGAAAATCCGTATGGCGGAAGTCCGCTTGAGATAAATATCGGGGACAGCGGAAGGTTTACACTGTTTTTTGCAGAACACCATACACATTATGAGGCATATCAGGGAGATTATGAGGATATGCTTGCGAAAATATCGGACATTTTCAGCAACAACGTTTGTGTCGCCACGATAAAAGACTATAAAGGAAATTGGTACGGTAGTTGCTTTTTGTCAAAAGAAGAATCAGATAAGAGTGCACAGGAGATATTTGGATTCGTCTTTAAAGCAAATGAGTTCAGAAACCATTTGAACAAACACGGGTATTCGTATTCGCTGAATTATTGGAATCCGCTTTTTGATAAAACCGTTCAAATGAAATCAAAATCATTCGGTCAGTAAACCGATTTGTTAAAACCAAAACCGACAATTACGTCAATATTTCAGAGTATTGACGTAATTGTCGGTTTTTTGTTCTATGCGAAAACCTCTGAGGACGGTCTGCCTTGCGGAAGGAGTGTGCGGATAGGTGGTAACTGCATTGGAATAGAGGTTATTGATTTGAACAGGGATTTTAAGGATATTGCAAATCAGCTTGAAATAATAATCAAGAATTATATTTAAAACAAGCCTCGGGAAATTTATTGCGGATATGCCGAAAAAGCGTTGACATTTAATTGAAATATATTTATAATAAGCTTGTAAGCAATTGATCGTTACTGCTGGTTTGATTGGTGGGGGCATTATGAAGAAGATCGGTTTTTTGACTTCGGTGGTTTTGGTTTTTGCGTTGGTGTTTGGCTGTTTTGGTGCTGTTGGTGTTTCGGCGGCATCGGCTGGGCTGAATAAAAAGAGTATAACGCTGAAAATTGGCAAAACTTACACTCTTAAATTAGTTAAAATAAACAAAAAAGCCAAGTGGTCAACCTCAAATAAGAAGGTTGCAACAATCAGTCAAAAGGGTAAGGTCACGGCAAAAAAGGCAGGCAAGGCTGTGATCTCCGCCAAGGTGGGTAAAAAGACCTACAAATGCACTGTCAAGGTGCCTGCGATCAAGGTCAAGAGCATTACTCTGTCACGCAAGACCTTAAAGATAAAGGCTGGTGTTTCCTACACCCTTAAGGCAACGGTCGCACCGAAAAACGCTTCAAACAAGGGTCTGAAATGGACATCGACCAAAGCCTCTGTTGCGTCCGTCAGCAAGAACGGCAAGGTCACGGCAAAGAAGGTCGGCACTGCGACTGTAAAAGCCACGGCGGTTGACGGCAGTAAAAAGTCGGGAAGCTGTAAGGTGACTGTATTAAGCTCCGCCGGCAATTTGCCTACGATAAAAAAAGAGCCTGTCGGCAAGCCATCAACCGGACTTCAAAAGCAGTTTGACTCTGTTGTAAATGTCATTGCCAAAAACGGCAAAAAGTTTGCCGACGGCACAAAGTACCTCGGTCAGACGGATTACACCGTAGTCGAGGACGGTCTTGATCACGTTTTTTACGGCATCTACTATGATGAAAAGCAGACAGCTCTCAAGCTGGTGTGCTGGTACTACTATCAGGATTACGAGGACGACAAGGGCGTGTTTATCACCGTCCGCAGAAACGACTCTGCCACTGCTGAGGTGTGCGGATATATCGACTTTGCCGGTGATGACAGCTATGAGTACGGTATGTATGGCGATATCAGTCTGAAAACCTACACGAAATCGACTGTTGTTGATTTCAGCGTGTATGACTATCTCAGCAGTAAAAACGGCGTGAGAATTGATAACGATGAAGCGGAGCTGTACCG
>CACYCD010000243.1 GCA_902772755.1 uncultured Ruminococcus sp. | reverse complement strand
TTCGTGAGTTCAAGTCCCTGACGCAAATCCGCCGAAAAAAATCTTTTTTATACACATAGGACAGAACCAGAACAGCCGGAACTGATGTTCCGGCTCAATGAATAGTGAATAGTGAATAATCAGATGAAACCCCTAGTCGGTTCTGTATTATTCACTATTCATTTTTCTTTATTCATTAAAGTAGCGGATAGTGAATAGTGAATAGTGAATAATGAATAATTGTTCGCCGTTTACGGCGAAATATTACAGGAAGGGGTGACGTATATGACTGTTTCCGAGTTGCTTCGCAGGTCTGTTATGGAACGGATAGAGGACGAACTTGATTTAAAGACGTATGAGGAAGCTATGGCTGAATACAAGAAAAATCCCGTCACATACACGCTTGATGAAGTAATAGAGGAGCAGGAACGCCGTTTCCGGCTTAATGAATAGTGAATAGTGAATAGTGAATAATGAATAATCGTTCGCCGTTTACGGCGAACTGTTCATTATTCATCATTCACTATTCATTACTTCCCTGTTTACCGTTTTGTGTAAACGGGGTTTTTTATATACATTTCTATTGAAATTTACTTAAATCCACTCAAACCGCAATTATATTATTGAAAAATTATCAATAAATACTTGAAATTGTTTTTAAAATATAGTAAAATACATATAAACAAGAGTTAAGCGGAAAGTGGGGGATAGGGTATGCTGATGTTGGCGGATAGAGGTCGGCGGTTGGGGTACTGCTATGCCCTTTCGGTTATTATATTGTTTGAATGATGCACGGGTGAAGTGCGGCACTTGCCCTGTGCATTTTTCTATTTTGTAAATGCTGTTTGATGTGATTTTTTAATCAGTGTTTGGTACCTTGGTACGTGGTCAGCGAGCATCAAGCCAAACGTTATTTGCGATCATAATAAATTATAAAGGAGAAATTTACATGAAAAACATCAAAAAAACTACGAGTGTTCTGCTGTCATTGTTGATGATAGTCAGTATGCTCACGGTCGTACCGATCGCTGATGTCAGTGCGGAGGATGTGTTTACAGCTTCAACAACGCTGACTGTCAATGACGGCACTGATACCAATAAGTATGTGCCGACCTACTTCTATTACGCCGATGCTTTTCTGAAAAGTCAGTTTGTCATCACCGCAGATCAAATAGAAGCTGCTGTTCCGTCAAAAATCAAGGGAATGAGGTTTTATTGTTCATCTTTATCCAGCAAAGACTATACTTCCAATTTCCAAGTATATATTGGTAAGTATGAAGCAGATACCATAGAAAGCTTTCAGACTTAAACCGATAAAATAATGGTGTATGAGGGAACGCTCAGTATAAAAGATAATCTGATGGATATTGTTTTCAGCAATGATTATCCGTACACCGGCGGCAATCTTTTGGTGACCTTAGTATCAACTACCAAAGGTAATTATGCCAGTGCCGAATGGTATGGACATAATTCTGACGGCAAAAGTGTTCAGGGTTACAGCGTAGTATCTGTCGGGAAAGTCGAGCCAACTCAGAGGAACTTTGCCCCAAAGACAACATTCGCCTATGAAAAAATTGCTGCTCATACCCACAGCTTTTCAAGCTTCAATGCTGAGGGTGCAGAAATTACGGCGACCTGTTCCGCAGGCGGATGCTTTCTTGATAACAGTTCTGCAAAACTGACACTCAATGCACCGGAAAAGAAAGATGCATCCGATTTCGCAACTCCCAGGGCTTTGCTTAGCGGACTCGAAAATTTTTACAACAGCAATGTCAGTATTTCGCAGGATGATATCCGCTATTACGATGAAACCGGCGAGACCCTGCTTAACGAAGTACCCACAACAGAAGGCAGCTATATTGCACGCTATACTCTCGAAGGAGCAACGGCAAGCCTAAGCTATACAATAGCTGAGGGTGAGTATCCGAAGCCTACTCCGACATCGATTGATGGTAAGGGTATCACCAAGGTTGTTTTAACTTCATCGTCCGATTCTGTTACCAACACTGAGACACCTACTGTATACCCCTACTACGGTGACTATTCAAATATAAGCGTTGATGCCGATCCGGGTGATGACCTTGCTGTTGATATCACATTTGAAACCGGCTACACCTACGGAACAATTATCTTTGTGGACTGGAACAAGAATTATAGATTTGAAGAAAATGAAGTGGTCTATAAAGGTACAAGCACCAATTCCAATCCTACTATATTAAATGCCGGCTTTACAATTCCTGAAAATGTTACACCCCGCAAATACAGAATGCGTATCTGTGCAGCCGACAGCCATTATGACGGCTTCATCGCCGGAACTGCTGATTTTAGCTCGAAACTTGCTACTCCGGCTACCAGCTACTGCATGGTTCATGACTACTCAATTAAAGTTTCAAAATCCTGTGCAAGCCACGTCATACACTATGTTAAAGGTGTAAAAAAGACCTGTACAGCGGACGGTTCTCCGGCTTACTTCCACTGTGACATCTGCGGCAGAAACTTCAAAGATGTCCAAGGCACCGAGCCCATTGCCAACAGTGATTTGGTTATCCCTGCCGGTCACGCTTGGAGCGACTGGCACGTCACTCAGCCTGCCACCTGCACGGAACCCGGCACAAAAGAACGTACCTGTGCAGACTGCCTTGAAACACAAACAGAAGAGATCCCTGCAGCAGGCTCACACTCATACGGAGCTTATGTTGACAACGGCGATGGCACTGGGACCATTGTCTGCACAGAATGCGGTGCTTCTAAAACTTACACCGGCACAAAAGCTACGGTTAGACTTACTGCCGGTGATGTATGGGGAGACGATTCCGGCTATCAGATGCTGCTTGATGCCGATGCAAATACCTACGGCGATGTTATTCCCACAAGCGGTCCTCTGACGAACAGCGGAGATGCTTCCCCGGAAGTTTATAATCAGTTTGAGTATAAGATACCAACCAATGCCGATGGAAGCACGACAACGCAGAATATAGTATTTAACAACAGCATTGCCATTGATATCCCCCCGGGTGTCTACGACTTCTGCATCACAAATCCCGGTGCCAATGAAAAAATTTGGATAGCAAGTAACGGCGGAAACATTAATGCACGTCAAGACAATTACACATTCCTGCCCGGTTGTACTTATGAATTCACGATGTCATATGACGAAGCACATGATCGCGATGGTGCGACACTGACCCTTACCGAAGACAATGTAGTTGAACACGAACATTCTTGGACTTACACCTCGAACGGCACGACAATTACCGCACATTGTAATTCAGCCGGCTGTCCGTTTACGCAAGACCCGACAATGACTATCTCTGCACCGCAGGGCGACCTCACT
>CACYCD010000242.1 GCA_902772755.1 uncultured Ruminococcus sp. | reverse complement strand
GGAGCTTGCACTTGAACACCGCCAGCTTCAGCCTGTTTTCAAATAACTTCAAAAAGAGGTAATGACGATCTGCCATTACCTCTTTTTTCATTTGAAATATTATTTTATCTGAGTGATATCTATTTCTGCCGTATTTTCCAGACTGCTGTCTTTAAGTGCTTTCTTGGTTTTTTCGGAGAGGGTCACTGCGGAAGCCTTGTCATCGGGATTATAGTCATCTCCGTAGTCGGCACTTCTCTCGGTTCGGGGAAGATAATACTCTCCGTCCTTACCGGCGTGACCTTGTGAACTGCTCTCTGCATCCGAATCAGTGGGCTGAGCCACTGCAAGCAGTTTTTTAGCTTTTTTGTTCTTGACTGTCATCACAATAAACACAGTCAGTGATATTGCGGCAAGCACAAAGCAGGCTATGCCCGACACCAAAAGCCAGCTGATCCTATCCCAAAAGGTTTCGGGTTCCTGCGAAGATTTTTTCTTGATCTTTGAAAAAACCGCAGGTGCATCAACATCATCAGTTTCCTGGGCAGCTGCCAGTTCCTTGGCGATCTTTTTCCAGTTGCTGTCGTTCAGCTCCTTGTAGTCGCTGTCATCGTGATCTGTATTATACAGCTGCACCTGATCCTCGGTGGGGTCGGTGATATCCTCCTGGACAAACTGCTGCTGATTTTCAAACTCTGTATACACGGGAGTTTCTTCATAATACTCGGTAAACGGCTGATATTCCGAATACGTCTGTTGATACTCCGTGTTGGGGTCATAAGCAGGAGCTGCCGTGGTATACTCGGGAGCCGCCGTGGTATAGATAGGCTCAGGCTCGGGAGCTGCGGTAGTATAGATCGGTTCCGGCTCCGGCTCCGGCTCGGGAGCTGCCGTGGTGTATACAGGCTCAGGCTCGGGTTCCGGCTCGGGTTCGGGAGCTGCTGTGGTATAGACCACCGGATCGGACGCAGGCTCAACATACTCGCCTGTTCCGTCCTCGCCCTCTGCAAAAACGGCAGTACCGGTGAGCATAGCCGAAAGCATAACAGCAGCCAAAGCATACGATATCCTTTTATTTGATTTGATCATAGGGTACACCCCTTTACAAATTACTCCTCAGACTCTTCAGAATCAGCTGCTGCGGTCGTGGTCGTAGTCTCCTCGGGATCTGTCCAGAACATATCGGGCTTGTACTGATTTATTACGGACTCGTTTACTTCACACTTGAGGTTTTTACCCTGCTCCTGGAGGAACTTGGTGAACTCGTCACCCTTCATAGCTGTAAGTACGGAAGCTCTTGTGCTTTCATCCTTTGTGAGATACTCTTTTTCTGCATCCTTGGGATCGAGCTTTTGGATAACATAGATAGTCTTGCTGTCGTCCTTGCCGATGGTGATAACCTTGGCTTCACCCTGCTTTACGTCGATGAAATCCTTTGCAACGTCCTCGCCGAGTGTCGAAGAGGAAAGCTTGTCCTTGTCAAAACGCTCACAGTTGGTAACAATGGTATCTGCAGCCTTGGCATCGCTCTTTGTGTATTTGAGGTATGCAGAACACTGGGACTCTATCGTTTTTCCGCTGTTGACTGCATTTGCATAGCCCTCGGCAAGCTTGGTGAGCTTCTTCTGCTTTTTATCGTCATAAGCCTTGTTCTCTGAGTTGTTGTCCTCATCTGTCACGTTCTCATAAAGCGGAACAGTGAAATATGAGTAGTAGGTGTACTCATCATCAAAGAACTTCTTCAGCTGGTCATCGGTCACTTCCTCAGTACCGCCCTTGGCATATTTCATCTCAAACAGCTTGGACTGCTTGGAGGAGATCACATACTGCAGATCGCAGTAGCTCTCAACCGATACTCCGTAGGGTTCAAGGATATCCTTTTCGGGTGTTGTGGCATAACCGTACTGGCTGTAGGTAGAGTACATATAGCCCAGCTCCCAATCCTGCTTTGCAGTTTCAAGATAGGCGGCTTCGTCAACAGTAGCTTTTCTGTCTGCGATCTCCTTGTCGATGTAGAGTGCTTCTCTCATCATCAGGTCAGCCTGCTCCTTGATCCAGTCGCTTGCCTTCGCCTCTTTGCCGTCATCGTCCTTGATGGTGAGGTCGAGGAAGCTCTCATTCTCCTTATAGCCCTTAGCATCCTTTGCAAAGTTTTTTGCCTTGTTATAAGCATTGTAAAGTGCAAAGATATACTCACCTATAGCTTTTTGATTGTCGCCTTCCTTGTATGACCACTCAGGCTTCAGGCTGATGGGTGTGCAAGCAGCAATTGAAAGCATTGTCGCACCTGCAAGTGAACCTGCGATAACCTTTTTTATTCCATTATAGTTCATCTGTGTTACCTTCCTTCAGGCAGAATTATTACATACTTTGATATTATACTATAAAATTTTAAAAAAGTCTATAAAAAATCAGAATTTTTAAAATTTAGCAACAGCTTGTAAGATTCAGAGGCATATTACCGTTTGGTTTTGTATAATATAACTATCACTGTGATTTTTTTCTTCTTTTCATCAAAGCCACTGCCACGCATACACCGATGAGCAGGACTGCTGCGGCTGCCGTGTAATAAATATATTCTTTACGGAAAACTCCGCTGTCTTTGTTTTTGCTGTTTTCCTTCGGCTTGCTTTCGGTGGTCTTTTCCTCCACGGCTGTTTTCGAGACTCCCTCAGCCTTGGGCTGTGATTTTTTATACTCACTCCACTTGGCGTTTTTGGGATATCCCTTCTCCGGCTCTTTTTCAAAATAATTGTCAACCGTTATCGTATACTTGCTCTTGCCCTGTGCGTACTGAGTGCCGTCCATAGCTCTTATCGGCACAACATTTCCCTTGCTGTCGGTTATCGTCCCCTTGTTGTAGAGGATATCGATATGGCTGTCTGCGGTCACTGTCCATCGGCTGTCGCTGTCGATATACAGGGTACATTTTTTCGCTTCTTCAAGAGTATCACCGAGCTTGATACTGCCCTTGAACCGTGAGCCGTTTTGCAGGTACATAACCAGCTTTGAACTGCTCTCACGGGTGATATCTCCGTTGAGCTTTTGAGAATCCGCCGAAAAACTGCACTCGGCAGCACCCGTACAGGTGAGGAGGTTTTTGTTTTTCAGCTTTACCTTGCTGTCGGAGAGTGCGATCTCAGCCTTGGCGTTATCCACGGAAAACAGACCTCCGCCGGAATTGTTGAGCGTTGTGCCGTATATGCCGAGGCTTGATTTTTTTGCACTGTCGCTTATCTCGCAGGCATAGCCCGACTTACAGCTGATGTTGCTGTCGAATATCGCAAGCTTGCTCTTTCCGCTCTGTACCGAGATACCGCTTTTTGAGCGGAGCTTGAATTTATTGAGGGCGACAGCTCCGGTCACATCTATCAGACCTTGCTGTCCGCCCGATATGCTCCCCCTGTCGAGGACTATCTCTCCCCTGTCCGCAGAAGTAACGGCGGTATTCGCAGAGGAAATATCCACATTACTGCCGTAAATACTGCCCCTGTATGCACCGAGGGAATACGAATGCTTCTTTGAAACTATCCTGCTGTCCGTTATCCAGGTACAGCCCTTGTTCAGCGAAAACACCCCACAGCCGTCTGCTCCGACAGCTCTAACCACGCTGTTGTTCAGATAAGTATTTCCCTTGGAGGTCAGCAGAGCAGAGCCTATGCCGTAATACCTTGCGTGATCCTCACCGCTTGAAACCGTACCCTTGCGAATGAGCTTTGAATTTTCTATTACGAGCTTCTCCGCTCCCACATTGCGTACAGTCGTTTCATTATCCGCTGTTGAGCGTATTGTTTTATTGCTTATGGTTTTGTTCTTTTTGAAAGTCCTCTTGGCTTTCACGGTTTTTGGTTTTTTGGGGACGGCGGGGACGGTTTGAGGGAGGGTGACAGGCTCAGTCACCTGTGGCTGATAATAGCCGTAGTCATAGTAATTATAGTCCGCCGAATAGCCGTTGTCGTAGCTGCCGTAGTCATCTGCATAATAATCGTAGCTGTCGCTGTAACCGCCGTCATAGTAGCCGTCCCACTCATCGGCACACACAGTGGCTGTGGCTGAGAGTACGGCGGAAATTATGAGAATAGATAGGATTGTTTTTTTCATAAAAATCACCTTCAAAAAATAATCACCTTTTCCCGATAACTCAATAATATATAATGTAAACGGAAAGGAGGTAAGGTTATGTTCAACAACGGTTGCGGCGGAAATAATTGCTGCTGGATCATCCTTCTCGTTATCATTCTTTGTTGCTGCTGCGGCAACAACAACGACTGTGGTAACAACAACTGTGGCTGCGGCTGCTAAATTTTAAGGAATAATCAATACAGGGCTGTCACGGAACTTTTGTTTTGTGACAGCCCTAAAAGCCTGTTTAGTATCTTTGATCACTATACGTGAATATTATTTCCGAGCTTGCGAAATCTGCTGTAGCGTGCCTGGATCAGCTTATCGGGATCGAGCATTCTGTTTTTGTCAAAGGTCCTTGCTATGAGCATTTTTAGACCCTCAAACATCTTCCTGTCATCTATACCGGACGGCTCACGAATTATGCGTTCGACCACTCCCAGATCAAAGAGGTCGTGAGATGTGAGTCTTAGGCACTCGGAAGCCTCGGGTGCTTTCGAGCTGTCCTTCCAGAGTATGGACGCACAGCCCTCGGGGGAGATAACGGAGTATATGCTGTTCTCCAGCATCCAGACCTCATCGGCAACAGCCAGAGCCAACGCTCCGCCCGAACCGCCCTCGCCTATCAAAACCGACAGCACGGGGGTTTTCAGCGTCATCATTTCCATCAGATTTTCTGCTATTGCAAGTCCCTGTCCCCTCTCTTCGGCATCAATGCCGGGGTACGCTCCGCTGGTATCCACCAGACACAGCACAGGACGGTGAAATTTTTCAGCCTGCTTCATCAGTCTGAGGGCTTTGCGGTAGCCCTCGGGATTTGCAGAGCCGAAGTTACGCATCAGACGCTCCTTGGTGTTCCTGCCCTTCTCAATGGCAATGACCGTTATCGGCACATCATAAAGCATTGCAAGACCTGCCACGATCGACCTATCATCACCAAAACGCCTGTCGCCGTGAAGCTCAAAGAATGAGCCTCCAAACATCTTTCCTATATAATCCACTGCGGTAAGTCTTTTTGAATCCCTAGCCGCCTGAACCTTGTCGTAAGCACTCATTCTCTCGCCTCCTTGGTGCTGTGCATTTTAAGCAGCATAGCCAAAGTATCGGTAAGGTCATTTCTGTGAACGACCGCATCTATAAATCCCTTGTCACGCACAAACTCTGCTTTCTGAAAGCCCTTCGGAAGCTTGGTGTGGGTGGTCTGCTCAACAACTCTGGGTCCTGCAAATGCTACAAGTGCATTCGGCTCGGCAAGGATTATATCGCCCTCCATAGCAAAGGAGGCAGTGACTCCGCCTGTGGTGGGATCTGTCAATACTGTGATATAGAGCAGTCCTGCATCACTGTGGAGCTTGACCGCACCCGAGGTCTTTGCCATCTGCATAAGGGAGAGTATGCCCTCCTGCATTCTTGCACCGCCGGAGACCGTGCATACTATAACGGGCAGACGGTGAGCCGTGGCATATTCAAAAGCACGTGTTATCTTTTCACCCGTCACCGTGCCCATCGAGCCCATCATAAAATCAGGCGACATCACGCAGAGGACAAGCTCTATGCCGTCTATGGTGCATTTTCCTGTTACAACGCTCTCTTTTTCTCCGCTTTTGGCACGGGCAGATTCCAGCTTTTCTTTATAATTGGGAAAATTCAGAATATCCGTACTCTGCATATTGCTGTCGAACTCAGTGAAGGAGGCTTCATCTGCTATCATTGCAATGCGTTCTCTTGCCGACATTCTGAAATGGTGGTCACATTTTGTACAAACCCTGTTGTTTTCCTGAAGGTCGCTTGCAAGGAGCATATTTCCGCAGGCAGGACACTTGACCCACAGCGAATCCGGTATAAAGGGCATACTCTCCGCAGGGGACTGAGAACCCTCAAGCTCGTTTCTGGGCTTTAAAAATGTAAAAAAATCCAACTGTTTCACTTCCTTTGCAAGCTATGTATATCAAAGATGTTTTCTTCTCTTTTCAAAATCCGCTATAAAATCGGTGGTGTATGTACCGTCAACAAATTCTTTTTCGGAGAGGATCTCCACCTG
>CACYCD010000241.1 GCA_902772755.1 uncultured Ruminococcus sp. | reverse complement strand
TTTGGAGATATGGACTTCAAGGTAGCAGGTACTAAGGAAGGTATCACAGCCATTCAGATGGATCTGAAGATCTCCGGTCTTCTCCCCGAAATGGTCAAGGAAGCTCTTGAAAAAACTCACAAAGCCAGAAACTATATCCTTGACGAGGTTATGCTGAAGGCTATTGCAGAGCCAAGACCTGAGCTCAGCCCCTACGCTCCCAAGATGTTCACCACTCAGATCCCTGCCGACAAGATAGCCGAGGTCATCGGCAAAAGCGGAAAGGTCATCAAGGAAATTCAGTCTGAATGTGAGGTAAAGGTTGACATCGAAGAGGAAGGAGAGTTTGGCAACGTCTTTGTTGCAGGTCTTGACACCAATAAGTGCAACAAAGCTATTGAAATCATCAAGATGATAGCCAACGGTCCCGAGGTAGGTGCGATTTACTTTGGCAAAGTAACAAGGATAATGGACTTTGGTGCGTTTGTTGAGATAGCCCCCGGTATGGAGGGACTGTGCCACGTCAGCAAGCTCGATGTTAAGAGAACTGAGAACGTGACCGATGTTGTCAACATAGGCGATGTTATCCGTGTAAAGGTTGAGGAAATTGACGACAAAGGCAGACTTAACCTGTCAAGACGTGCAGTACTTATCGAGGTTGACGGATTAAAACCCGAAAACGACCACGAGGACAGACCTCGCCGTCCCAGAAACAATGACCGCAGAGGCGACAGAAGAAGAAAATCATAATTGCAATATCAACGTGCAGTTTCAAATAAGCCCTGCTATCCCGAATTTGTATCGGGATAGCAGGGCTTTCATTTGCAACACTAAAACAGTATTAGTTAATTATTCTGCACAGGGCTCAAACGGCAGTGTGCTGTCCAGCTTGAGGAAAATATCCTTATATGTCTTGTATACCTCTTTATAATCGGGCATAACGTCCTTTATCTCACTGCTACTGAATGGGATAATATTGTGACCTCTCCAAGTGTTCTGATCAAAATAGCAGTAGAGCAGTTCGTTGTTCATATCCTCAAGAGTGATCTTAACTTTTCCGTTGTCATCTGATTTTTTAACGGTAAAGGTTGACAGTATGCTTGTCACCTTGTTAAAGTTTTCATCCTGATACTGTGAGCAGAGAAGATTTCCCATTGAATAGAAACACATCATATCTCCCACATAGCGAGCAGGTTCTATAACGTGAGGGTGCGTGCCTATCATCAGGTTGACCTTGTTGTCAGAGAGGAACTGTGCCATATCGTCCTGATAAGCGGATTCATCGGGCATATACTCTACGCCTGCGTGAATGGCAACTATCAGAAAATCGACCTTATCTCTGACTGCCTCAATATCCTTCTTGACCTGCTCCTTATAAGCCTGATATTTTTCATCCTTCTCGGGGTCATTGATCTCAAGGTTTGTAGGCCATACGTTGACAAGATACTCCTTGCCCTCGGGTACGGGAATACCGTTGGTGTCGTATGTATAGTTAAGCATTGTATAAGTTATGCCGTTGCACTCCTTGATAACGACCTTGTCACGTGCTTCTTGACTGTCAAAGGTACCTGTCATAAAGACATCTTTTTGTTTTGCCCAATATTTGCAGGAATTGAGTATTCCCTGCTCCGAGCCGTCAAGCGAGTGGTTTGTGGCAGTTGAAACAAGGTTGTAACCCAAATCCACCATAGCATCTCCTGCTTCCGGAGGGCTTACAAACAGCGGATAATCAGAGGGTTCAACACCGTCATAGGCTGCAAGGACGGTCTCCTGATTATAGTAGTTGATATCACATTTTTCGGTAAACTGCTTCAGATTTTTAACCATAGGCGAAAAATCATAACCGCTTCCTCCTGCAAGCTCGTTCGCTCCCTGATAAATTGAGCTGTAGATGATGTAGTCACCGGCTACCGACATTTTAAAGGAGGATTCCTGTATTGCAGGCTTAGTTTCTTTAGGCGTTGTTGTGGTTTTGTTGTTCTTTGCCGTTTCATTATCGTTATTGACGGAACAGGAAACTATTCCTGCTATTATTGCAATAATAATAGCTGCCGCAACGACAAGTATTCCTATTCCTACTTTTGAATATCTTCTCCTGCGTTGACGACCGCCACTGCGTGCGACGTGTCTGCTTCTGTCTGACATATTATCACTTCCATATAAATAATTTAAACACATTGCAGTAGAATAATTGAAATCAGTATCAA
The DNA here is from genome assembly GCA_902772755.1 of uncultured Ruminococcus sp. Classification (GTDB taxonomy): domain Bacteria; phylum Bacillota; class Clostridia; order Oscillospirales; family Acutalibacteraceae; genus Ruminococcoides. The sequence goes on along the minus strand of CACYCD010000241.1, from coordinate 2,634 downwards.
AGCAACAGAAATAATGTGTACGGGAAGCTTGTCAAATAACAAACCGATAAATTCCCTGATAAATGCATTGGGATAAAAATACGGCTTTGTCTTTGCCGAGATTCCCTTGGCATCCATATTATTTTTCTGTGCAAGAATATAGCCTCTGAAAATATGGTAGTTAGTGGTTGCAAAAGCAAATTTTTTGCTTTCAAAATCTTCTGTGTTCTGCTCGATCAGCTTCTTAGAAAAGCTCATATTTTCGGCAGTATCTGTACTTTTATCTTCTCTGAGGATCTGAGTATCGGGCACACCCTGACTGATAAGGTATTTTTCCATTGCCTCTCCCTCTGAAATGACCTCATCACTGCCCTGACCGCCCGATGGAACAAACACTGCGTGCTTGCCTGTTTTGGCAAACTGAGTCCGCTCAAAATTCAATGCACTGTCCACCCTTCCCTTTAACAGCGGAGTGAGTGAGCCGTCTTTGCGTATTGCACAGCCGAGGATCATTATATAATCCCTGTCATAATCAGGAGTGTATTTTACCGCAAGAAAGGCACACAAAGCAGTGGAGATAAACATACTTTCAAAGTAAGAAACAACATAGATGATGATATGCTCTATTATTTGATAATATGGGATCCGATACAAGGACGGAAAATATCCTGATGCCAGTATAAAAAGGGTACTCAAAAACCACAGCATACCAAAGCATATCCCAAGCATATTTACCGGTCTGCGACCCTCGTGCCTGATCAGCCAAATATTGCTGAATGCAAGCAACACAGAAATTACAAGCATCAGCGGAAACAGTGCATAAAGCAACAGGAGAGCGACATCGTTGACCATATACAGGAAAAATCCAAGTCCAAACATATAGTTATTGAAGATTCTATAGATAATATACAAAAGCAGTATGGAAATATATAGAGCTATACCTCCGCATGACACCATAGTGTAGGAAAATTTACCCTTCCTGCGATAAGAGAAGAACACCTGTATCATAAAAATCAATAACAAGAACAATGACGCAAGTATACATATAATAAGCACCATATATCCGCTGAAAGTAAAATTTGTAGTCTGTACTATGACGTTCGCTGAATTTACAGTGAATGTGTCCGACCACTTACGCTGATACGTTTCATCATCATATTGAACATCAAATGTAAAGCTTGCTTTTGTCCTGCCTTGACCTACTGATTTTAAATCAATAACTACCTCGCTATTATCAATACTAAAGCCCGTGAACTCAATAACACCTTCTTGATCACATTGCATTGAGACATTTGAAATATTTGCATCGGGCAACATCATTCTGGTATGTACAGACAAGGTGTTTCCTGTGGCTGTTATATACACCAATGCAAACGAGATCATAATAACAACAGCTACACATAATAATATAAACTTCTTTTTTAATGTCATAGCTACCTCTTGACATCAACTCAATAACCGTGAAGTATACACACAGTTATTGAGCGGAATAATTATTTCTTTGTTACCTTATCACCATAAATAGTTGTCCAGTCATTCTTCATTGAAACTGCGATCCAACCCTTTTCTTCGCAGGTTTCCTTCATTGACTGTGCCTTGTCGGGATTGCCGTTCTCACGCTCGGTATCATCACAGCAGAGCATAACAGCCATACTCTTGTACTTGTTGTCGTCCAATACATACTCAGCCATACTTGCGTCACCTGAGCTGTTGCCGAAAGCTAGCACGGGCTGCTGACCGATCTCCTGTGCAATAACTGAAACCTTGTTCATTTTAAGGTTCTTTACAATAAAGTCACCGCCGAGGATAATGTCATCGGATTTTTCATAAACGTAGTCAAGACCGTCTACATCACGTTGTTTTGTGGCAACAATAGTTTCATCTGAGCCTATAACCTGTGACGGAGGGATATTGAGACCGCCGTCAACTATTCCTCTGACTATAAGCCTGTCTGTACCGCTGACTATGTATACCTTAAACTCGTTTGCGATAAGATAGTCAACAACCTCTACCATAGGCTTGTAGAATGCTTCTCCGTTGGTCATACCCTCATAGCTTGGAGCCGGCTGTTTCTTGAACTCTTTTACATAGTTTTCAAATTCGTCAACTGTCATACCCGCAAAGGAAGAAGCAACAGCTTTGCCGTGATCGACTTCAAGCCCCTCTGCCTGCTCTCCTGTTTCCATATAGGTCTTGATCTTTTCGGCTGTTTCACGTTCAAAAATTGTTGCATTATCCTTATAATCCTCATCCTCTGTGACCCTGTGATAGAGCAAACGGTAGTCAAAGTAAACAGGGTCGGTCTCACAGAAGAGCGTTCCGTCAAGATCAAACACAGCTATTCTGTCCTCAACAGGAATAAAATCCTTGCCACCCTCATCGGTGATTGACTTCATATAGCCGGTAAGCTCGGTTTTGAGCTTTGCCGTGTCCGTCCACAGGGAAAGTGCATCGGAGGTTTTATTGTCCTTTGTCTGTGCTGCAGTTGTGGTTGACTCGGCAGTTTTGGCAGTATCCTTGCTATTATCTGCACAGCCTGCAAATGACATCATCATTACGCCTGCCATAAGAGCAGCCGTCACTGAAAATGTGATTTTTTTGTGATTTTTGATAAACATAATCATACCTCTTTTCTATTATTGAGATTTCCATTCG
>CACYCD010000240.1 GCA_902772755.1 uncultured Ruminococcus sp. | reverse complement strand
GATATTAAGGATGCAGAAACCTTTTCAAAGGCGAGATCGTGCAACATAATTAACAAAAAGGAATATGTGACCGAGATTTTGAATAAACTCAAGGAGGTAGGAGTTGATCTTAACTGTACCTACAGTGATATCGAAAAAAATTGCGTCTCAAACCACATAGGCAGAAACACTGTAGCTCAGAGGATGGTGGAGCTTGGATTTGCAAAGAACAAAGACGAAGCTTATGACGAGTATATCGGTGACTACGGCAAAAAACGTGCTTATGTTGCCTATGATGCAGGTGCTTATCTTCCGCTGGACGTCGCTGTCAAAGAAATTGTGAGAGCAGGTGGCATCGCCGTTCTGTGTCATCCTCTGAACTACACCTTTACCGAGGAACAGCTCCTTGACCTGATAACAACCTTCATCTCCGCAGGCGGTACAGCAATAGAGAGCAACTACAGTGCATACAACAGCCGGCAAAGACAATACCTCAAGGGTCTTGCCGAGCGATTCGGACTGAAAGAAAGTGCCGCATCGGATTTTCATTCCTTCAACCGTGTCGCCTCAATGGACAACCGCTTTCCGATTTCCATATACAATAATTTGTTCGATAAAAAACCGCTTTAAACTACACCACTAATATGACCGTAAGCTAAACCCCGAAGGTACCTCGGACGGTACTTTCGGGGAACTTTGCATTTTCAAAAAATATTTTTCCGAATTTGCACCCAAACAGCTTTTATGGCTGTTATAATATATAGAAGTACTTCAAACGAACATAAAGGGGTGAAACCAATGAAAGACAGGCTTGTGAAAAAGCTGAAGCAACATGATGAGCAGGCACTGGCAGCGATCATTGAACAATACTCACATCTTGTGGCTTATGTGATAAACAACGTCACAAAAGGAAGCCTCAGCAAAGAGGATATTGAAGAGACCGTTGCAGATGTATTTGTTACGCTCTGGAACAATGCAGAAAAAGTGCAGGACGGTAAGCTCAAGGGCTATATCTGCACGATCGCACGAACCAAAGCACTTAATAAGACAGCGGCATTGAAGCACAAGCCCTTGCTCAACATTGATGATTACGACCCCGAGGATGATTTTTCAATTGAGGACAGCACCGAACAAAAGGATATCCACCACGAACTGCGTAATATCATCAGTGAGATAGACCGTCCCGACCGTGACATACTGATAAGGCACTACTACTACGACCAGACCGTCTCACAGATCGCACGTGAAATGAAGATCAACCTCGAAACCGTAAAATCCAAGCTTCGACGGACAAGAGAAAAAATCAAACAAAAATTGATCGAAAGGAGTTACTCAATATGAAAACAACATTCAAGAACGCCTTCACTGAGCTTGACGATGAAATGATGAATATAGAGCTAACCCCCAACACCGACATTGACGTTGACAAAATCAAAGGAGAAGTACTTATGCGTATACACAACAACTCTGCCGATACAGCCCCCACAAAAAAGAAGTTCGGCAAAAAGCTTTTTATCCTTCTTGCAGCAGCAGTAATTCTTGCAGCAGGCACAGTAGGTGTCGTAGCGAAGGGTAGCATACAGAGCATTTTCGGACAGTTTTTCAATACCGGCAGTGACCTCAACAGCCTTGGACTTTTTGAAGGCGAAAATGTTGAGATCGCCTGCGAGGACAAGTCACTTGATATCAAGCTTCTGGGAATCACCGGAGACTGTCAGAGATTTTATTCATGCATTGAGGTGACCAAAAAAGATGGCAGTGAGGTAATTGACAAGAGATTTAACTATTCTCCCAACTGGATAGAGAACCGCAGCAATGCAACCTACAAGCTGAACAGCGATGAAGATAATACCGGTGTTTTCTCCGGTTGGAAATACCGTATTTCCGATGACTGCAAAACACTCACGATAGAAATTTTCTCTATGGGCGGCAAGGGTCTTAACGGTGAGCTTCAGGGTGGCAGAATGACCTTTAAAAGTGAGGCTTTCAGTTCTTACAGAATCGGCAAGATCATTACAGAGGGTCCCGATATTTCAAACAATCAGGATGACTACGACCTCAGCCGGAGCGTTGACGGCACACTTCAAGGACTTTACTATACCGAGGAACAGCTTGACCAAATGTGCAGAGATGCAGGAGTTTCTCCCAAAAAGTGTATGTGGCAGACGCTGGACGGAAAATATGTATACTGCGAATCGGAACTGAAGAGCTTTGATATGAAATTCACCATCAGCTATGATGTGAACTACGACACAGGCAAGCTTCCCGAGGTCGAGATCAACTCCGAAACCGCTCCCAATGTGGTTCGTGAATTTGCAGAAAACACCAAAGCAGTCATCTCTCCCCTGGGAATATATCTAAAAGGTGAGTGCGAATCTACGCCAAAAAACGAGGATCTCGGCTGTTTTCAGATACCCTCCTTTACAGACGGCAAATCAAAGGTAATTTTGAACGACGGCACAGTATACTACATCGTACCCTATGAGGGCGGAGAACGACGCACGGACGAGGACGGAATTTATCACCATACCGAAAACCTCAACTACCATACCTTCAGCGGTATGCACCAAAAAAAAAAAAAAAATGTCATTAACCTTGACAACATCAAAACCGTAATAATCAACGGAGATACAATTTACAGCAAATAGTTCAAAAGCCGTTCTCACACAGGGAACGGCTTTTTCATCACACACAGTACAGATTTGTGTCCCAGCAGGGAATGTAGGGATGGTGACGCATATATATTTTGTAATCGGGATTCATTTCTTTGATGACAAACGGCAGGCGGTAGATGTCGGCACAGCGGTGATAGCAGGCTATGTTCAGCTTTGGCTTGTACTGCCTGATGAGCTTTTCTCCACCGCAGAGTGCGATATACTCTACTCCCTCCACGTCCATTTTGATATAGGTAAATTTGGTATTTTCTGCCAAACAGTCTATATCGGTCACGGGGACACACTCCGAGCATTTCAGGTCAACGGCACTTCCCATGCCCCTGCCCTGGGTCATACCTATCTGAGTTTCATATCTCCAAATACCCTTGTTTATCAGCTCTGTGCAGGGCAGATCGCCCTTTGCTTCGCACAGCTTGCGATAGGTCTTTTTGTCGGGTTCAAGTGCGGTTATTGAGTGGTATTTGCCGTTGGTGTACTTCAAGAACTCGTCTATCGTGTCGCCTCGGTAGGCTCCCAAATCAAGATAATTCTCGTCTTTGCCGAGTGAAAGCAGGGCATAAGCCTCATCTTTTTCGCTTTCCATTTCAAACAGATATTTCAGCTCGCCTGTAAACTGGAACCAGCACATACATCTGAATACTTTTTTAGATTGCTCATCTTCCATAAGCTGATAAGCCTGTTCGATCTCTGCACCGTTTTTTGTAAGATAACTTCTGTCAAATATGCACTCGCCCGCAACGGGAGTGTTAGGCACCAGTATCTTGTGCCTGCCGGCAATGGAGCTTATCAGATCTATCACCTCGGCTCTGCCCGAACCAAATGCAGGCAAAATGATAAAATCATCGTACTGCTCTTCAATTTCGGACAGCGTTTTTACCTTATAGCCGTGAAAGCACTGACCCCTGACAAACTCGTCCGATGCCATAACCTCCTTGACAACTATATGCAGCGGTCTGAACCTGTCCAGCACCTTGTCGGCACCGTTGCCCATACCGTAGAGTATGAGCGGTTTGTTTGTTTGTGCAAGCGTTTCCCAAACTGATGTTTCCTTTAGCAATTCTTCTATCATAATTAACCCCCAAAAAATACAAAAACTGCTTATGGCTTACAACTGCCGCAGGGCTTGTAGCCTTGCTTTACGGCAGATTTTCTGTCTATAAAATAAACCCGATTATCAGAGCTTATTGTTTTGACCGAGGAGCAATCATTTTTGTGGAATTTATACGAATTTTTATTGCCTATATACCTATATTCAGCACTGTTATCAGCCTGAGTATAGGCGTTTTTATCGGTTTTCACCTCAATACCCTTGCCATCGGTAGTCATAACTATATTGCCGAGCTTATCGGTTCTGAGGGTCTCAACTCCTGCTTTTTTTAACGCTGTCAGCGTTTCCCTGTGGGGGTGTCCGTACTCGTTGCCCACACCGCAGGAGATGACGGCATATTGCGGATCAACAGCTTTAAAGAACTTTTCTGAAGTACTGCTGACACTGCCGTGATGCCCCACCTTGAGAACATCGGCACTGAGGTCATATCCGTGTGAGAGCATCTCGTCCTCCGAGATCTTTTCCGCATCGCCGGTAAAGAGGAACGAACGCTTGCCGTAGGTCACCTTCATAACCACGGAGTAGTTATTTGCGGAGCTGTATATGCTGTCGGGCTGAGGTGCATATATCACACAATCCGCTTTGCCCAGCTTATAGTGACGATCGGGGACGGCAAAAACCGTCTTTGCACCTGTATTTTCTGCCGATTTTAGGACAGATTTCCACGTTGCTGTCTGATAGGTGGTTTCGGGGCAGATAAAAGTCTGTGTTTTGATACTGTCCATCACGGTATCCATACCGCCGATATGATCGGAATGAGGGTGGGTGCCTACGGCATATTTCAGCTTTTTGATGCCGTGTGAGCTAAGGTAGCCCACAACTACATTTCCCTTGTCATTTTCGCCGGCATCAATGAGCATAGCGTCACTGCCACACTGCAGGAGTATGCTGTCGCCCTGACCCACATCTATATAGCTTACGGTAAGGGTATCTTTGTCCGAATTTACGGAGGTATTTATCTGTTTGCTGTCGGCTTGCGTTTGGGAGGCAGTGTCACTGTCGATCTCCAAAAAATCATCAAGCCCCTCACAGGAGGAACACGACATCATCACCGTCAAAGCAAAAACAAAGCAGACGGCGGATTTTCCAAGACGAATCATCAACTTATCTTTCATAATAACCTATATTATACTACTTTTACAGACATTTTTCAATATATGTAAATCAACAAAACCGACCGAAATAATTCAGTCGGTTTTTGCGAAAACGCTTAATAATTTTCAAATCCCAAGTCGGAGAGGCTTGTGCCGTTCTGTATCAGTACCTCCTGGAGTGTGCCGAGGGTGTCGGCTATGCTGAGTGTGGCAATAGTGCTGTAGGTGGACGCTTCCTCCGAGGAAAGCAGTGTACCCTCTTCGTCCTTTTGATAATCATAAACGCTGAAATCCAAAATTGTAGATTTGGTAAAGCTCTTTGACTCGATAGTGCTGAACATAGCGTACTCAAAGGCTTCATCTCCGCCGAGGTCAATATATACCTCCGTCTCACACTCTGAGGGGTCATCACGGTTTATGGTGATATAGACGGTCTTGCGGTCGCCGTTTTTGGAGTTGTATTCGGTCATCAGCTTTATATCCTCCTGCTCCGCCTCATAATAGATGCCGTACAGGATATAACTCAGAGTGCCGTCCGTGGGACTGTCTACCACACGACCGAGATATTTTGTATCATCGTTCTGCACCATAAAGCCGTTTTGGTCTATCTTCTTCACCAAATCATCAAAGCTCTGTCTGAACTTTTCTTCGGGAGTTTTTTCGGGGTCTTCCTTTGCAGGATCTTCTTTTCCGGGATCTTCCTTGCCGGGGTCATCCTCGCCGGGGTCGTCTTTGCCGGGAGTGTCGGCGGAAATCGTGTATTTTTCAAAACCCAGACCGGCAATACCGAGGCTGTAGGGCTTCAGGACTGCTTCTGCATTCTGCAATGCACCGTCGGTACACTGCACTGCCATTTCAATATAGGGTACTGCATCTGCTTCCGAAAGCTCCGTTCCGTCCTCATCGGTGCGGTAATCGGTTATCAGAAACTCTATTTCGGCTGCCTTGGTGAGGGTCTTAGGCTCTATCTCGCCGATCATATCAATATCAGCCTTGTTGTCACCGTCAAGGTCACAGTAGCCCCAAACGTCAAAGTAATCGGGATTATCCCTGGATATCGTGACGAACGCACCTTTTTGTGAGCCGTCCTTGTTGACGTGCATTGATGCCGAGATCAGCATATCGTCCTGTGCGTTTTCACCCTTGACATAGAATAAACCGTATACTATATATAATGTGTTTTCATCGGACGGTTCATAGTCCATTTTTCTGAGATATTTTGTGCTGCCGCTGAACTCCAGATCCTCGGGCTTGATACAGTTCAGCACATCAAAGCGGTACTGGTCGTTTATACGTCCGACCTCTTCGCCCGACTGGGTAATACAGCTTGCAATATCATTGAACTGCTGATTAAAATCCTTAGTTACAGGCTTATCGGTAGCACCATCGTATTTGACAAAACCGATATCCGCAAGACTGAGACCGTAGGGCTTTAAGATGGAGGTAACATAGGCGAGGGTGTCGGTGGTGCACTGATCCGCAATATCGCGGTACAGCTCCGCTTCATCGTTATCAATTCTCACGCCGTTTTTACTGCTGAGATAGTCATACACGCTGAAATCAACAACAGTCGAT